>CAYNNS010000005.1:25292-26888 GCA_964398345.1 uncultured Gemmatimonas sp.
TGGGGAGGGGCCGGCGGGAGGAAAGCGGGGTGGCCCTTGGTTTCGACGGGAATCTGCATCGCCGCGCTGATCGTTTCCGTCCCCCAGGCCTTGGACTGGCGCTCCAGTTCCGGTCGCAGTCGTTCGGCGACGCTGAGCAGCGGCACTGTGTTCGCGCCGAGTCCGGCGATCAGCAGATCGCGCAGGTATTCCAGCAACTGGTCGCTGAGACTCCCTACCTGCACGCCGGCAGCGAAGCCCACCGCGATCGCAAGGAAGACGAAGGTGATCTCGCGCGAGTCGCTGAGGGTGGTGCGGAAGCGCACCCCCGCCACGACGCCCGCCAAACTGAACGCCAGCGCCAGGCTGTTGCGGACGATGAGGATGATCCCCGCAACCACGATCGGCATGATGATCAGGGTTTGCACAAAAGACTGGTTGAGTCCTTTGGAGCGCTGCACCGACATGTACACCCAGGTCACCGGCAGCATCAGCACCATGGTGCCGATCAGGATGAGGCCGGTGGTGACGACCAGCTCGAGCCGCGGCGGCAGTCCGATGTCGGGGAGCTGGAATTCATGGTTCGTGGGCGCTTCCTGGAGCAGCTGGGGCCCCTTGGCCATCTCTTCCAGACGCTCGCCGGAGAAGAGCAGCCGGTCGCTCACGGGAACGAAGTAGAGCAGTCCCGCGGTGAGCACCGCGACTCCCACGTAGTAGACGAGCAAGCGCCGCATGGGCCGTTCGGAGCCCAGCGTGAAAAAGTCGATCAGCCGCTTGAGGACGAGCATGGTTCGCCTCCTTCGTCGGACCCCGAAGGAGACGACCCTTTAGCGGGTCAGGAGCACGATGAGGAGGGCGGTGACGGCGAGGCCGGCGACGACGCTCAGCAGGATGATGAGGTTGCGTTGGCTGGCGGGTGCGGGGACCGGGGCGGCCGGTGCGGGCGCGGACACGGCGGCCACGCCTGCCCGCGATACGGCCTGCGATTCCTTGGTGGAGCCGGGCAGCGAGCGTTCCAGCGTTTCCGCCGCCGCAACCAGTCGCAGCGCACCGAGCATCTCTTCGGCGGTCTGATAGCGGCCGGCGGGATCCTTGACCAGGGCCTTCCCGAGAATGGGATCCAGGGACGCGGGAGCGTCGGGGCGGAACTCGCGAACCGAAGGCGGCGGGGATTGCAGGTGCTGCTGGATCACCTTGCCGATGGACACACCCACGAACGGCGGACGGCCCGCCACCATCTCGAAGAGCAGGCAGGCGAGCGCGTACAGGTCGCTGCGGTGGTCGATGTTGTCGAGCCCCTGGGCCTGCTCCGGGCTCATGTACGGCGGCGTGCCGAGCGGAATCCCGACCGCCGTGATGGCGCGCTGGCCCTCGCTCACCGCGCGCGCAATGCCGAAGTCGGCGACGATCGCGTGACCGGCGGAAAACAGGATGTTCTCCGGCTTGATGTCGCGGTGCACGACCCCGCGGGAATGCGCGTAGGCCAGCGCGCTGCACACCTCGATGGCGACGTCCACCGCCGTCTCGATCGCGAGCTGCTTTTCCCAGAGCAGCCGGTCGCGCAGGCTTTCCCCTTCGACATGGGGCATGACGTAGTAGCACAGCCCCTGCTCGGCT
>CAYNNS010000006.1:0-25993 GCA_964398345.1 uncultured Gemmatimonas sp.
GGGGTGTTCGGCCGGCGGGGGCCGCTGGCCGGGGTTTCTTTCGCCGCGCTGCCGGCCGGCGCCGCGGGGGAGCCGTTCGGCGCCGGGGGCGCGCTCCGCTACAGCCCTTCCCTGGCGACGCTGGTGGAGGCGGAAGCGCGGGTTAGGCCCCCGGTGCAGCAGGCCGCCACGCCGCTCGCGCTGGTGGTGGGTAATCCGGCGATGCCCGAGGTCATTGCGCTCTCGGGCGAGCGCACCGCGCTGGCGCCGCTCCCCGGCGCGGAAGCCGAGAGCCGCGCGGTGGCGGCGCTGCTCGGGACCCGCGCCCTCAACGGGGCTGCCGCCTCGGAAAGTGCGGTGCGGAGCCGCCTGGCCACCGCGCCGGTGGTACACCTGGCGACCCACGGATTCGCCTACTCGGCCGCCGCGCAAACCCGGCTGTCCTTTGTCGCGCTGGCGCGCGACAGCGTCAACGATGGGTCGCTGAGTGTGGGAGAGATTCTCGACGATCCGGTCCTGCGGCTGGGCGCCGACCTGGTAGTGCTGAGCGCCTGCCAGACCGGGCTCGGCAACTTGAGGCAGGCCGAGGGGACGATCGGGCTGCAGCGCGCGCTGCTCGCGAAAGGCGCCCGCAGCGTGCTGGTCAGTCTCTGGAACGTGTCGGACCAGGCCACCGGTCGGCTGATGGAGGCGTTCTATCGTCACTGGCTGGGCGACCGCCCCCGGCCCAGCAAGGCGGAGGCGCTGCGACTGGCACAGGAGGAGGTGCGCCGGACACCCGGGTTCGAACACCCGCGCTTCTGGGCGGCGTTCCAGCTGGTGGGAGCGCGCTGAGCCACTGTCCACCTCCAGTTATTTTCGGTGAGCTCCCCATCCCTCGGGTTCCCATGATGTCTCCAGCTCGCACACTTCTGATCGCCGCCGCCCTATGCGGCACCCAGGTCGCCGCGCAACAAGGCGGGGGCCGCCAGTTCACCGCCGCCGACTACGACCGCGCCGTCCGCATGCTCGGAAGAGCGTCAACCAACTGGTGATCGGCGGCAACGTGAACGCCACCTGGCTCGCGGACGATCGCTTCTGGTACCGCAACCAGACCGCGGCGGGTTATGAGTTCGTGCTGGTCGACCCTGCCAAGCACACCAAATCCGCCGCGTTCGACCACGCCACGATCGCCGCTGCGCTCTCGACCGCCACCGGCGGCAAATACACCGCGAGCACGCTGCCGTTCCAGAGCCTGGTCTTCTCCGCCAAGCTGGACAGCATCACCGTGGACGCGGGGACCAAGCGGTGGAGCTGCGACGTGAAGGGAACCGGCTGCGTGGCCGCCGATCAGGGCGGTCAAAGCGGGCAGGGCGGGCAGGGCGGGCGTGGGGGTAATTCCGTGCTCTCGCCCGACGGCAAACGCGCCGCCTTCATCCGCGACTGGAACCTCTGGGTCCGCGACGTCGCCACCGGCCAGGAGAAGCAGCTCACCACCGATGGCGTGAAGGACTTCGGCTACGCCACCGACAACGCCGGCTGGGCCGGCAGCGAGAGGCCGGTGCTGCTCTGGTCACCGGATTCCAGGAAAATCGCCACCCAGCAGCAGGACGAGCGCAAGGTCGGCGAGATGTTCCTGGTGGAGACCAAGGTGGGCCACCCGGCGCTCAAGGCCTGGAAGTACCCGCTCCCCGGCGACAGCGTGGTGGCGATGATCTCGCGGGTGATCATCGAGGTCGAGGGCGGCCGAGTGGTGCGGCTGCAAATGCCGCCCGACTTCCACCGGGCGATGCTGGGCGACAACCTGAGCATGGCCGACCTCGCCTGGAGTCCGGACGGCTCGCAGCTCGGCTTCGTTTCGACCTCGCGCGACCACAAGAGCGCCACGGTGCGGCTGGCCGACGCTAACACGGGGGTGGTGCGCACGGTGTTCGACGAAACGGTGCCCACCCAGTTCGAGAACCGTATCGGGCTGCAGGTGCTCTGGGGCAGCAACGAGGTGCTGTGGAACTCCGAGCGCGACGACTGGAGCCAGCTCTACCTCTACGACCTCGTCAGCGGCACGCTCAAGAACCAGATCACCACCGGCGCAGGCCCCGTCGTCCAGGTCGCCAAGGTGGACGAGAAGGCGCGGGTTATCTGGTTCGCCGCGAACGGCCGCGAGCCGGGCCAGAACCCCTACTACAACCACTACTACCGGACCGGCTTCGACGGGAAGAACTATCGCTCGCTCACTCCGGAGCCGGGCCGGCACCGCGCGCAGCTGTCGCCCGACGGGAAGTATCTGGTGGATACCTGGTCCACGCCGGACCAGCCACCGGTCACGGTGCTGCGCGACGCGTCCACCGGGAGAGTCCTGCTGCCGCTGGAGCGCGCCGACATCAGCAAGCTCCTGGCGACGGGCTGGAAGCCGCCGCTCGAGATCACCGTCAAGGCCGCCGACGGCAAGACCGATCTCTACGGTCTGATGTTCCGGCCCACCAATTTCGATTCGACCAAAAAGTACCCGATCATCAACAACGCCTACCCGGGGCCGCAGTCCGGCAGCACCGGGCCGCTGGCGTTCGTCGCCGCCCGCGGCGACCGCCAGGCGCTCGCCGAGCTGGGCTTCATCGTGGTGACGATCGACGGGCGGGGGACGCCGGACCGCTCCAAGTCATTCCACGACGCCTACTACGGCGCGATGGGCCGCGATAACACGCTGCCCGACCAGGTGGCGGGGATGCAGGAGCTGGGGCGGCGCTACACCTGGATCGACCTCGACAAGGCCGCGATGTGGGGACACTCGGGCGGCGGCTTCATCACCGCAGACGCGATGTTCCGCTACCCCGACTTCTTCAAGGTGGGGATTGCGGAGTCGGGCAACCACGACCAGCGCGAATACGAGGACGACTGGGGCGAGCGCTACCAGGGACTGCTGACCTCCGGCCCGAGCGGCGACAACTATGCGGTGGAAGCCAACCAGAGCATGGCGAAGAATCTCAAGGGCAAGCTGCTGCTGGCCCACGGGACGATGGACGACAACGTGCCGCCCTACAACACGCAGCTGGTGGTCGACGCGCTGATCAAGGCGAACAAGGACTTCGACCTGCTGATGCTGACCAAC
Organism: uncultured Gemmatimonas sp.; assembly: GCA_964398345.1. GTDB lineage: Bacteria > Gemmatimonadota > Gemmatimonadetes > Gemmatimonadales > GWC2-71-9 > JABFSM01. The sequence continues at coordinate 3,065 of CAYNNS010000006.1, forward strand.
CAGCGGCACGGCTACGCCGGCATGGGGAACTACATGATGCGGCGGCGCTGGGATTACTTCGTGAAATGGCTGCTCGGCGCGGAGCCGCCGAAGGAGTACGAGATCAAGAGTGGTGCCCCGCCGATTCCCTAAGTGTGGTGCTGGCGGGCGCTCGGGGACGGGGCTTTCCTCAGGCGCTGCAGTGGCCCCCGCTTTGCCGATGCCGGCTTCGGCTTGTCTCGGGGGATCCACTGACGCGTCTTCGGAGAGCCCCGTCCCCTCGCGCCGGGCTCCCGACCCTCAGGTCCTTATCTTCCTCATATGTCTATGAACCTGCGATCTCTCGCCGTCCTGAGTATGCTGGCCGAACTGGCCAGCGCGACGGTGCTTGCCGCACAAGGCCCGCCCATCCGCGACCTCCCGAAACCCAGCCGGGAGATTTCCGATCCCTTTTCGACCATCATCGCGGCCCGTGAATTCAAACCCGGTAAGCTGATCGTGAGCGACGGCGCCGAAAGCCAGGTGTCGCTGGTGGACTTCGCCAACGGCAGCAAGACGGCCATCGGACGGAAGGGTGCCGGCCCCGGCGAGTACACCATCGCCGCGGCGCTCCTCGGCCTCGCCGGGGATACGCTCTGGATCGTCGACGGCGCGGGGGCCGCGGCACGCATCGTCTCCTTCGGCCCCGACCTCAAGGCCGGCACCACTTTCACCCTGCAACTCTTCAACCAGCAGGACTCCTCGGTGGTGCAAGGCGCGATGGCGAGCGACACGCACGGCCGGCTCTTCGTCACCCAGATGAAATTCCGGATCGGGGCGACGGGGCCGGTGATCCCCGATTCGATGGAGCTGGTGTGGTTGGACCCACGAAGTGGGAGTGGGAGTGCGGGCGGGGGCGGGAGGAATGCGGCGCGGACAGCCCTGGGCCGGATCCGGATTCCGCAGAGCGGCAAGCAGGACATCCAGAACCAGGCCGGCCACATCAAGGTGACCACGCCGTACCCCGGGTTAGTGCCGGCGGACGGCTGGACCGCGTTTCCCGACGGCCGAGTGGCGATCGTGCGGGGCGCGGGTTATCGGGTCGAGTTCATCCTCCCCAACGGCACCCGGCCGGCGCCGACGACGATCGCCTACGAGCACTATCCGGTCAAGGAGGAGGACAAAGCGGCGGAGCTCGATGCGGTGCGGAAGCTGGCGGCGGAACAGCTCGCGATGGTACGCAAGATGATGCCGCCGGGCACCACGCTGGACATCACGGTCACCCAGCCGTCGTCCTGGCCCGCGGAGTACCCGCCGCTGTCGATCACAGGGATCCTCGCGGCGCCGAACGGCGATCTCTGGGTGCGGCGGTCGGTGCCGGTGCGGCTCAAGCGGGAGCGCTGGGACCAGATCGACAAGGACGGCAAGCTGGTGGCGCGGTGGCAGCTCGCCGAGAGCACGACGATCGTGGCGGTCGGTGCCGGCGCGGTGTACACGGCGCGGCGCGATGAAGACGACCTCCGCTACGTGCAGCGGGTCGAGGTCCGCTAAGACTTCAGCTTCTTGCGCTCCTTCTTGGTGAAGGCCACATCCTCCCCGGCCCGGTGACTGGCCAGCTTGACGCTCGCCACCTCAAACAGCTCACGCGCCCCGGTGGGCGTCGGCGCGTACGCCGCCGCGAATTGCCGCCCGATCCCCAGCTCACCCGCCTCCGCAAACGCGTCGACGTTGGCGCCGAGGTAGAGAAACTCCCAGCGATAATCCTGGTGCTGGCGCTCGACCAGCTCGCGCACCTTCGCCTTGCTGTACTGCCGGCTCGCGTTCTCCTTGCCATCGGTGATGATCACGAACAGCACCCGCCCGGGCCGCTCGGCTTCGGGCAGCGCCGCGAGGCGCCGGCCGGTCTGCTCGACCGTGGAACCCACGGCGTCGAGCAGCGGGGTGGAGGCACGGGGAACCAGCTCGAGCTCCGGCGCCCACTTGATCGGCACCGCGGTGTAGACCGCCTCGATGGCCTGGCTGTCGAACTGCACCAGCGACAGCACGCAGTCGCCGGGGAGCCTGCGCTGCTCGGCGAGCAAGGTCGCGAAGCCGCCCTCGACGTCGCTCTTGACCGACTCCATGGAGCCCGAGCGGTCGAGCAGAATGGTGATGTCGCTGCGAATGGGGTTGGTCATCGCTTTCTCCTTGGCGCCAGGTTATCTTGACAATACTTAGATCAAGTTAGGACTCCATCTAAGCAATGTCAAGATCACCCAGACCCTACCACCACGGCGACCTTAAGCGGGCATTGGTGGATGCCGCCCTCGAGCTGTTGGAGCGGGAGGGTCCTGGGGCTCTGACCTTCCGGAGGCTGGCCGAGCTGGTCGACGTGAGTCACGCCGCGCCGCTGGCGCACTTTCCGGATCGGGCGGCGCTGGATGCGGCGATCGCAACCCGCGGGTATCGGAGGTTGGAGGAGAGACTGGGTGGAGGGCCGCCCAGCATCACCGGCTCCTATCGGGTCGCCGCGGAACCCCCGCCGCCGGCTCCCGCAGCCGCGGCCTTCGAAGAGAGCAAGAACCCATTCACGCGCCTGTTCTCCGTGGCCCAGCATTCGGAGCCGCGCTACGCGAGTCCGCCTCCGCCTCCGCCGCCCGCTCGCGTCGCCGAGCGGCTGATCGAGATGTCGATGGGGTACCTGCGCTTCGCGATCGAGCATCCGGCGCTGTACGGGACCATGCGCATGACGCCGGGAGCCGGGAGCCGGGAGCCGGAAGGAGGGGAGGAGCCTTTCGTCGAGCTGAAAGCCCAGAAGGAGCGGGTTAACCGGCTCTTCGTGGACCTGGTGGCGGAGGGACAGCGGAGCGGCGAGCTCGCGCGGCGGCTGCCCGCCCCGGAGCTGGCGCGGCTGTTCACGGCTCTGGCGGAGGGTCTGGCGCACCAGGTGATCGAAGCGCCGAATGCGCTGGATCCCGAGCAGGCCAGGCGGCTGTTGGAAACGCTGGTCAGAGGGGCGGAGAGCTGACCCTGCAACCTTTCTTCTCCACCAAGCGTCTCACTATAGTAACTTGGTGGAGGATGCTCCCCTGCTCATCAAAGGCACCCTCGACGCCCTGGTGCTCAAGGCCCTGAGCTTCGGGCCGCGGCACGGCTTCGAGATCACCCGCTGGATCGAGGACGGCTCCCGGGGCGAGTTCCCCATCGAGCCCGCTGCCCTGCTTCAGGCGCTGCACCGGCTGGAGGAACGCCGGCTGGTCAGCGCCGCCTGGGGCACCACCGCGAACAACCGCAAAGCCCGCTACTACACGCTGACCGCGGCCGGACGGGCCCACCTCCGGACCGAAACCGCGACCCTCAAGAGCTCGGTGACAGCGCTGACCGCGCTGCTCAACGCCCGATGAGCGACGACGAGATCAAACCGGGCGTCTCCCGCGACTTCGAGCTCGCGGTGCACCAGCCCGAATCCGCGCGCGGTGACGGACTCGCCGAGCTGCTGGCGGTCGCCGACGAAGAGATCCGGTGGCGGGTGTCGCGCGGGGAGAGCCTCGAGGCGGCGCGCGCACAGGTCTACGCCCGGCTCGGCCTTCCCGGCGTCGCCGGCGCGATTGCCGGCTCCGCCCAACAGCGGGAATCCCGCCTGAAACTCCAGGACCGGCTCGCCGATCTCCGCCACGACGTCAGCTATGCCTTCCGCACGCTGCGCCGCGCACCCGCGCTCGCGGCGGCGGCGATCCTCACGCTCGCGCTCGCCATCGGCGCCAACACCGCGATCTTCTCGGCGGTCAGCGCGGTGCTGCTGCAGCCACTGCCCTTCGCCGAGCCCGACCGGCTGGTAGCGCTCTGGGAGGAGAACCCCGACTTCCACTGGTACCAGCAGGAGGCGGCGCCCGCCAACATGCTGGACTGGAAGGAACGCGCCGGCGTCTTCGACGGGGTCGCGGGTTATCAGACCTTCAGCGGTACCATCACCCTCACCGGCCGGGGCGAGCCGAGGCTGCTCAAGAGCCAGATCGTCACCGGGGACTTCTTCCGCGTGCTCGGCGTGCCCCCCGCGTTAGGCGGTTCGCTCGCTGAGGCCGATACCTGGGCCGACGCGCCGAGGCGCGCGGTGCTGAGCTGGCAGGCCTGGCGGGACGGGTTCGGGGCCGATCGCGGGGTGATCGGCAAGACGGTCGCGCTCAACGGCCGTCAGGTGGAGATCACGGGTGTGCTGCCGCAGGGATTCCGCTTCCCGGGGCTCGACGCCGACGTCTGGATGCCGATGCGCTGGGACAAGACGAACCGTACGCAGGTGTTCTTCCGGCGGGCGCACTTCGTGAGGGTGGTGGCGCGGGTCAAGCCCGGGGTGAAGCTCGAGGCCGCCAACGCGGCGCTGCAGACGGTGGTGGCCCGGCTCAAGCAGGAGTATCCGGTTACCAACGTGCACATGGGCGCGGGGATGACGCCGCTGCACCAGTTCCTGGTGGGGACCACCAAACTGCCGCTGCTGGTAATGCTGGGCGGTGTGGGACTGTTGCTGCTGATCGCGTGCGCCAACGTCGCGAATCTCCTCCTGGTCCGTGCCGCCGGGAGAGAACGCGAGAGTGCGATGCGTCTGGCGCTCGGCGCTTCGCGCGGGAGACTCTTCCGCCACGCGCTGGTGGAGAACGCGGTGCTGGCAGGGGTCGGTGGGGTCGTTGGGGTCGGCATCGGGATCTGGGGGACGCGGATCTTGGCGGCACTGCAGCCTGTCGGGATGCTGCCGGTGCGCGATGTCGGTGTCAGCGTGCGGGTGCTGCTGTACGCGCTGGGGGTGACGGTGCTGGCGGCGCTGGTGTTCGGGGTGGCGCCGACCGTGTGGACCGCGCGGCGCGAGGCGGCCGACGTGCTCCGGGACGAGGGGCGCACGGCGAGTAACACGCTCCGGGCCCGGCGCTGGGGCGAGGCGCTGCTGGTAGGCCAGGTGTCGCTGGCGCTGGCGCTCATGCTCGGCGCCGGGTTACTGGTGCGGAGCTACCTGCTGCTGCAGCGGGTCGAGCCGGGCTTCGATCCCGGCAACGTCCTCGCGGTCGAGCTCAATCTGCCCGGGATCCGCTACGACAGCACGCGCAAGGTGCTGGCCTTCTACCACGAGCTGCAACAGGGCGCGCGGGTGCTGCCGGGCGTGCAGGCGGTCGCGGTCACGTCGGGGGTACCGCTCGGCCCGCCGATGTGGTCGAGCGAATTCTCCGTGGCAGGGCGGCCGCCGATGGAGCGGGGCGGCGAGGTGCTGCACCGGGAAATGGGCGGCGAGTATCTCCGGGTTATGCGCGTGCCCCTGCTCAAAGGCCGGTTTTTCAGCGAGGCGGACCGGGCCGATGCCCCCAACGTGGTGCTGATCAACCAGACCCTCGCCGAGAAGTGGTTCCATGGGGAGGACCCGGTGGGGCGGCGGATCTCGTTCGACCGGGTGCCGGACTCGACGTCGTTCTGGCGCACGATCGTCGGCGTGGTCGGCAGCGAGCGGCAGCGCGGGTTGGGCGAGCCGGCCCATCCGGAGTTCATCGCACCCTACGGGCAGGATATCCGGTCGGGGATGACGCTGGTGCTGCGCACCGCCGGCGATCCCGCCGCCCTGGGACCGGCGATCCGGGCTCTGATCACCCGCATCGATCCGCTGCTCGCGATCTCTTCGATGCAGACGATGAACGACGTGCGGGCGGCGTCGCTCGCGCGCGACCGCTTTCTCACGGTCTTGATGCTCGGGTTCGCGGGCGTCGGCATGCTGCTCGGCGTGGTCGGCGTGTACGGGGTGATGGCGCAGCTGGCGCGGCGGCGGATGCGGGAGATGGGGATCCGGATTGCGCTGGGCGCCCAAGCGCGGCAGGTGCAGTGGCTGGTGGTGCGGCACGGCGCGGTGCTCACGGGGACGGGAATCGTCGCCGGGGTGCTGCTGGCCGCCGCGGGAACGCGGGTTATCGCGAGCCTGCTCTACCGGGTGGCGCCGGTCGACCCGGTGACGTTCACCGCCGTCCCCGTGCTGGTGCTGGTGACGGCGGTGCTGGCGGCGTGGGTTCCGGCGCTCCGCGCCAGCCGAGCTGACGTCACTGCCGTGCTTCGGGCTGAGTGACTGGCTGATTTCGTTGGTGCCGCGCCGCCCCCCGTGCTTTACACGAACTTCACCCCGCCGTCTTCGAGCGGCGTGGAGCGGATGCGCTGGCCGGTCAGCGCGAAGACCGCGTTAGCCACCGCCGGCGCGACCAGCGGCACGCCCACCTCCCCGATCCCACCCGGCTTGCCCCCCGCTTCCATCACCTCGACCTGGATGGGCGGCACCTCGTGCATCCGGGGCAGCCGGAACTGGTGAAAGTTGCTCTGCTCCACGCGGCCGTTCGCCAGGGTGATCTTGCCGCGGATGGCCTGGATCAACCCGGTCACGACGCCCCCTTCGAGCTGGGCCCTGACCTGATCGGGGTGGATCGCGGTGCCGCAGTCGGCGACGATGCTGAGCTTTTCCAGGTGGAGCTTGTCCGGCGTGCCGGACACTTCGCAGCAGAGGGCGGCATTGGTCTCGTAGCACTCCATCGAGGCGAGGCCGAAGCCGCGGCCCGCGCCGGGCGCCGGAGAGTAACCCGCGAGCTTCGCGACCCGCTCGAGCACGGCCTGTTGCCGCGGGAGCTTGCCGAGCAGCGCCAGGCGGAAGCCGAGCGGGTCCTGGCCCGCGGCCTTGGCGAGCTCGTCCATGAAGCTCTCGACCGCGAAGGCGTTGAGGGCATGGCTCACCGAGCGCCAGAAGCCGACCCGGATGCCGACCTCCTCGATGACGGTGCGGAGTTCGAGGTTGGGAACGTCATAGGTGAGGTTGACGAGCCCTTCGGTCATGAAGGGGTCGTTGCCGTTCACCACGAAGGCGGGGAACGCCCGGGCGGTAATCGACGGCGACACCAGCGTCGCCCCTAACCCGGTAAGCTTGCCGCCGGCCACCGCGCCCCGCATGTAATGGATGCTGGGCGGCCGGTAGAAGTCGTGCGCTAGGTCTTCGGGCCGGCTCCAGATGAGCTGCACCGGGGTCCCGGGGAAGCGCTTGGCGATGGCGACGGCCTGGCCGACGAAATCGTTCTCGAGCCGGCGGCCGAAGCCGCCGCCCAGGAACTGGGGATGGATGAAGGCGAGCTCGGGGGGCACGCCGGCGACCTGCGCGGCGACCCCTTGAGCGCCCTGGGGGAACTGCACGCTACCCCAGACGTCGACGCCGTTGGGCGTCACCTTCGCGGTGCAGTTCTGCGGCTCGAGCGTCGCGTGCGAGAGCAGCTGGCAGCGGTACTCGGCGCTGACGGCGCCGGTCCCCAGCGCAGCGGCAAGGTCACCCGCCTGTTTGACCACATACCCCGGGCGATCCTTCGCCGCGGCGAGCCGCGTGTACATCGCGGCGGTGTCGAGCTGGGCGGCGGGGCCCTCATCCCAGGTGATCTTGAGCGCCTCGGCGGCCTTGCGCGCGGTCCAGTAGTGGTTCGCGACCACGGCGACGCCCTCGCCGAGGTTGATCGTGGCGCGGATGCCGGGGGCCTTGGAGACGCTGGCTTCGTCCACGGACAGCGCCTTGCCGCCTAACACGGGGCAGGGGATCAGCACGGCGTAGAGCATGCCCGGCTGGCGCACGTCGATGCCGTAGGTGGCCTTGCCGCGGGCTTTGGCGGCGCCGTCGAGCCGGGGCAGCGGCTTGCCGATCACGCTGAAGTTCGCGGGCTCCTTGAGCGGCACGCCCTTGGGGACGGGGAGCTTCGCCGCGGCGGCGGCGAGGGCGCCATAACCCGCGCGGTGCGGGCCGTGGCTGACGATGCCGTTGGCCACCTTGCAGTCGGCGGGCGCCACGCCCCACTGCGCGGCAGCGGCGCTCACCAGCATGGTGCGCACAGTGGCGCCGGCGCTGCGGAGCGGGATCCAGCCTTCGCGCACGCTGGTGCTGCCGCCGGTGATCTGGGCGCCGATCATGGTGTTGACGTAGGCGGGGTTGGCGGGCGCGTGCACCACTTTCACCTTGCGGGGGTCGACCGCGAGCTCCTCGGCGAGCAGCATGCTGAGCGAGGTGTAGACGTCCTGACCCATCTCGTTGCGGCCGCAGGTGAGCGTGACGCCGCCATCGGGCGCCAGGGTGATCCAGGCGTTGGCCTTCACGGGTGTCGCTTGTTCGGTGGCGCTGCCGAGCCGGAAGCCGACCAGCATGCCGCCACCGGCGACGGCGGTGACCTTGAGAAAATCCCTGCGGGTTACTCTGGAAGGGGCGGTCATGAGCGGCCTCCCAGCGTCGCAGCCGCGTCCTTGACGGCGGCCTGGATCCGTCCGTAGGTGCCGCAGCGGCAGATGTTGCCCTGCATGGCGGTCACGATTTCCGCATCGGTGGGCCTGGGGTTCCTGGCCAGCAGCGCCGTCGCGCTCATCACCTGACCCGACTGGCAGTAGCCGCACTGGGGGACCTGGTGCTTGTCCCAGGCGGCCTGGACCGCGGTACCGACCGGCCCGGTCAGGCCTTCGATGGAGGTGACCTTCTTCCCGGCGACGGCGGAGAGCGGCGTCACGCAGGAGCGGGTCGCGACGCCGTCGATGTGGACGGTGCAGGCCCCGCAGAGCGAGGCGCCGCAGCCGTACTTGGTGCCGGTCAGGTTGAGGTGGTCGCGCAGGACCCAAAGCAGCGGCGTATCCGGCGCGGCGTCCACCGCGACGGATCTGCCGTTCAAAAGCAGCGTGGCCATCAGGAGCCTCCGGGGGGAGGACGGGGGGGGGGCGCGGACAACTGTGGCGAATCTGGGGCTTCTCGCCGGAGTGTCAAGCAGGGACACGCTACAATTCCTGCCGATGCCCCATTTCGACGGGTACGATCGCACCGGGCTGCCCGAGCGAGTGCTGATGCTGGGCACCGGCATGCTGCTGCGTTCGCTGGTGGCGGACGCGGTGGATGCGGCCAATCGGCGGGGGAGTTTTCACGGCGGAATCGTGGCGGTCGAGCGCGGCTCCCACGGCCGCGCCGAGGCTCTGAACCAGGCCGGAGGGCTCTTCACGCTGGTGGAGCGGGGGCTCGACCAAGGCACGGCGCTGGAACGCAGCCGGGTGATCGGATCGATCACGCGCGCGCTGCACGCCGAGCGGGGGGGGGATCGCGACCTTGTGCTGGAGCTGGTGGCGCGGCCGGAGCTGCAGGTGATCGTCAGCAACAGCAGCGAGGCGGGGTTCCCCGAGCTGCCGGCGCGACTGGCTCCGCTGCTGCGGCACCGCGCGGAGCGGCTGCCGGCGGCGCCGCCCCTGCTGGTGATCCCGACCGAGCTGGTCCCGGACAACGGCGCCATCCTGCAGCAGGCCCTGGCGCGGCTGGTGCCGGCCGGCCCGAGGGTGCATTGCTGCGGGTCGCTGGTGGACCGGATCACGACCGCCGAGGGATTGCTAACCCGCGCGGAGCCGTACGGGCTCTGGGCGGTGGAGGGCGATGCGGGGCTGCTGCACGGGAGCTTCCCGATCGACGACGGCGAGCGGGTTATTTTTGCGCCCGACATCTCGGGGTATCGCGACCGCAAGCTCTTCCTGCTGAATGCCGCCCACACCGCGATGGCGCCGCTGGCGCTCGCCGCCGGGCTGCGGACGGTGCGGGACGCCACCGAGCATCCGCTGGCCGGGCGGTTCTTCAGGCGAATTCTGTTCGAAGAACTGGTGCCGGGGTCGGGCGTCGAGGAGCAGGCCGCCCGTCGCTTTGCCGACGCGGTCTGGGAGCGATTCCGGAATCCCTACCTGGAGCACGCATGGGCGGTGATCGCCGGGGACCAGGCGGAGAAAACGCGGCTCCGGGTGCTTCCGGTGCTGACGCGGTACCTTGAGAAGACGGGCAAGCCGCCCGAGGCGCTGCTGCTCTCCCTGGCGGCGCAGGGCCATCGCAACCATTGGAGTGAGCCATTGCAGCGTGACGGCGCGCTGGAGTGCATGGCGCGGTGCTCCGCATGACGCTGGGCGAGGCGCGGGTGATCGCCGTGATCCGGCTGCGGCAGCCGCTGCCGCTCGCCGCGGCGCGCGCCCTCGCGGCCGGGGGAATCCGCGCGATCGAGCTGACCCTCACGACTCCGGGCGCGCTCGCCTCGATCCGCGACCTGCGGCAGGCGCTGCCCGACTGCCTGATCGGGGCGGGGACGGTGCTGTCGGAGCGCGAGGCAGCGGGGGCGCTCGCGGCCGGGGCGCAGTTCTGCGTTGCGCCGACCTACTCACAGGCGGTGCAGGAGCTGTGCGGGTGCGAGAAGGTGCCCTACGTGCCCGGGGCGTTCACGCCGGCCGAGCTGCTGCAGGCGCACCGGAGCGGGGCGGAGCTGATCAAGCTGTTCCCCTCGGGGCCGGTCGGCCCGGCCTATCTGCGTGACCTGCTCGCGCCAATGCCGTTCCTCAGGCTGATCCCTTCGGGCGGCGTGTCGGCGGCCAACGCGGCGGAGTGGATCAGGGCGGGCGCGGTGGCGGTGAGTGCGGGGACGGGGCTGATCGCGGAGCCAAGAACGGACCCGGAGGTGCTAACCCGGCGTGCGGCCGAGCTGGTCGCGGCGGTGGAGGCCGCGCGATGAGCGAGCTGCCCCAGGTCGTCACGTTCGGCGAACTGCTGCTCCGGCTCAGCCCGCCGGGGAGCGAGCCGCTGCTGCAGTCGCCGGGGTTCCGGGTGAACTTCGGCGGCGCCGAAGCGAACGTGGCGGTGAGCCTGGCGCACCTGGGGGTGCCGGTGCGCTACGTCACCGCGCTGCCGGCCAACCCGCTGGGCGGGGCGGGGCTCGATGCGCTCCAGGGGGAAGGGGTGGAGGTCCGCGCGCTCGAGGTGCGGAATTCCCGGCTGGGGCTCTTCTTCGTGGACCTCGGCACCCAGAACCGGCCCCCCGCGACGATCTACGACCGGGCGCACTCGGCGTTCACCAGTCTCGCGGCGAGCAGCTTCCCCTGGCTGGAGCTGCTGGCCGGCGCGGGGTGGTTCCACTGCACCGGCATCACTCCCGCGTTAGGCGACGGTCCCGCGGCGGCGCTCAAGGCTGCGGTCGGCGCGGCACGCTACCATCGCATGCCGGTGAGCCTCGACCTGAACTACCGGCCGGCGCTCTGGACCGGGCGTAACCCGCGCGAGCTGATGGTGCCGCTGGCGCAGGACGCGGACCTCCTGATCGCCAATCAGACCTCGCTCGCCGCGATGCTGGGGCTCGCCAATGACGATGCGCGCAAGGTCGCCGAGGTGAGCGGGGCGAAGCGGGTGGCGATCACGCGGAGGGACGTGGAGGCCGGCAGCCACGAGTGGAGCGCGAAGCTCTACGACGCGGCCAGCGGGACCCTGCACGCGAGCAAGGTCTACCGGGTGCGCGCGGTGGACCGCGTCGGCGCGGGGGACTGCTTCGCCGCGGCGCTGATCAGCCGGCTGCTCCAGGTGAAGGAGGGAGGATGCTCGCTCGAGCACGCGCTCGAGTTCGCGGTGGCGGCGAGCGCCCACAAGCTCACGGTGCCCGGCGACTGGAGCCGGCTCGACTCGGAAGGAGTGGAACGGCTGCTGCAGCAGGTCGATCCGGCATGGAGCTGACGTTCCGCTGGTTCGGGCCGAGCGATCCGATTCCGCTCGAGTTCATCCGGCAGATCCCGGGGGTCACGGGCGTGGTCTCGGCGCTGTACGACGTGCCGGTGGGCGCCCCCTGGCCGCAGGGCGAGCTGGAGCAGCTGGCGACACGGATCGAGCGCGCTGGACTCCGGCTCGCGGTGATCGAAAGCATTCCGGTGCCGGAGGCGATCAAGCTCGGCGAGCCGAGTCGCGACCGGCTGGTGGACGCGTACTGCGACAGTATCCGGGCGCTGGGTGCGGTGGGAGTTCCGGTGCTCTGCTACAACTTCATGCCGGTGTTCGACTGGCTGCGCACCGATCTCGCGCGCCGGTTACCCGACGGCTCCACCGCGCTGGCGTACGACGACGCCGCGCTCGCGGGCCTCGATCTCTCGCGTGGCACCGGGAGCCTGCCGGGGTGGGCGACGGCATATGACGGGGACGAGCTGGCCGCGCTGCTCGACGCATATAAGGACGTGGCGGCGGAGCGACTGTGGGAGCATCTGGCGTGGTTCCTGGAGCGGGTGGTGCCGGTGGCGGAAGCGGCAAACGTCAAGCTCGCGCTGCATCCGGACGATCCGCCGTGGCCGGTGCTGGGTCTTCCGCGGATCATCGGGAGCGGCGCGGCGCTCCTCAGGGTGATCGGGTTGCAAGACTCGCCGGCCAACGGGATCACGTTCTGCACCGGATCGCTGGGCGCGGATCCCGGGAACGATCTCCCGGCGATGATCGGCGCGTTAGGCAAGCGCATCCACTTTGCGCATTGCCGCAACGTGGCGGTCACGGGGCCGCACCAGTTTCAGGAAGTCCCGCATCCGTCGCGGTATGGTAATGTGGACATGCGCGCGGTGCTGCTGGCGTTGCGGGACTCTGGATTTGCGGGGCCGCTGCGCCCGGACCACGGCCGGATGATCTGGGGTGAGCAGGGCCGGCCCGGCTACGGGCTCTACGACCGGGCGCTCGGCGCGACCTATCTCTACGGTCTCTGGGAGGGCCTCGGCCGGTGAGCGAGCGGCGGCTGGGCTGGCGCTGGACGATCTGCGCCCTGCTCTTCGTCGTCACCACCATCAACTACGTCGACCGCCAGGTGCTGAGCATCCTGGCCCCCACGCTCTCGCGGGAGCTGCACTGGAGCGAGGCGGACTACGGGGACATCGTCTCCTGGTTCACGTTCGTGTACGCCGTCGGGTTCCTGCTCGCCGGGCGGCTGCTCGACCGGATCGGGGTGAAGCGGGGCTTCACGCTGGCGGTGGTGACCTGGAGCGTCGCGGCGGTGGCGCACGCCCTGGCGCGAAGCACCGCGGCCTTCTCCGCGGCGCGTGCCGGGTTAGGGCTGGGCGAGGCCGCCAACTTTCCCGGCGCGGTCAAGAGCGTCGCCGAATGGTTTCCGCGGAAGGAGCGGGCGCTGGCGACGGGGATCTTCAACGCCGGCACCAACACCGGGGCGATCGTGGCGCCGCTCGCGGTCCCCTGGATCGCGCTGCACTGGGGCTGGCGCTGGGCCTTCGTGCTGACCGGCGCGCTGGGGCTCCTGTGGCTGGTGCTCTGGCTGGCGCTCTACCGCTCCCCGCGCGAGAGCCGGCGGGTTACGCCGGCGGAGCTGGCGCTGATCGAGAGCGACCGGGAAACGCCCGGAGGGAGGGTGCCCTGGGCCGGGCTGCTGCGGCACCGGCAGACCTGGGCCGTGATCGCCGGGAAGCTGCTCGCGGATCCGATCTGGTGGTTCTACCTCTACTGGCTGCCGAAGTTTCTCGACGCGCGCTACGGGGTCAAGCTCGCCCAGCTCGCCCTGCCCCTGATCGTGGTGTATCTGATCGCCGACGTCGGGTCGGTCACCGGCGGCTGGTTCTCGAGCGCCCTGCTGCGACGGGGGTGGAGCGTGCACCGGGCACGCAAGACGGCGCTGCTCACGATGGCGCTCCTGATCGTGCCAACCGCGCTGGCGCCGCTCGCGCCGAGCCTGTGGGCGGCGGTTATCATTGTCGGGGTGGCGGCCGCGGCGCACCAGGGCTGGTCGGCCAACGTCTACACCCTGGCGAGCGATATGTTTCCCCGGCCGGCGGTGGCGACGATCGCGGGGATCGGGGGCTTTGCCGGGGCGATGGGCGGCGTGGTCTTTCAGCGGGTTACCGGCCGGGTGCTGCAGGCCAACGGCAACGACTACACGCCGATCTTCGCGGTCTGCGGGCTGGCGTATCTGACGGCGTGGGGGATCATCCACCTGTTGGCTCCGAAGCTGGAGCGGGTCACGTTATGAGCGATCGGCTATCGGCGCTCCGCTACCAGCTGGCCGCCATCCTCAGCCTCGTGGTCGTCCCCGGTATTCTGGGCGCGCAGCCTAACACGCTGACACCCGCGGAGCGGGCCGCGGGCTGGCGGCTGCTGTTCGATGGCACGACGCTCCACGGCTGGCGCGGGCTGGGCTACGACAGCGTCCCCACCGCCCACTGGAAGGTCGAGAACGGCACGATCCACAAGATTCCCAACGGCGCCATCCCGCGGCTCCCCGACGGCCAGCCCGCGGCGGGCGGCGACCTCATGACCGTCGCGACATTCGACGACTTCGAGTTCGCCTGGGAATGGAAGATCGGCAAGGGCGGCAACAGCGGAGTGAAGTACAACGTGTCGGAGGAGCTGTCGATGGCCGTGGCGCCGAATCACGCCGCCATCGGCTTCGAATACCAGCTGCTGGACGACGAGCTCAACGACGACAACAAGCTCCCCACCCACCGCGCCGGCGCGCTCTACGACCTGATCGCCCCGGGCGAGGGGAAGCAGCTCAAGCCGGTGGGGGAATGGAATGCCTCGCGCGTGGTCTTCCGCGGCACGCACGGGGAGCACTGGCTGAACGGCGTCAAGGTCGTGGAGTACGAGCTGGGGAGCGCGCGGGTGGACTCGATGCTCAAGCTCAGCAAGTACAAGAACATCACGGATTTCGCGGTGCGCCGCTCCGGCCACCTCGTGCTGCAGGACCACGGCGAAGAGATCTACTTCCGCAGCCTCACGCTGCGCGAGCTGGGGAAGGAGGCGAAGCCCAGGCCATGACCCACCGGAGAGATTTCCTCAAGAGCACCGCGGCCGCCGGGCTGGGCGCGCTGCTGGTCAAGCCCTCGGCTGCCGCGGCACTAACCCGCAGGCACGCGTCGGACCAGGTCGTCGCGGGGGTGATCGGGCTCAACGGGCGGGGGGTGGTGCACGCCCAGAACCTTGCCAGGGATCCCGGAGTCGACCTGGCCTATCTCTGCGACGTCGACGGCGCCGTGCTCGGCAAGGCGCAGGCGGCGGTGGCCAAGCTCAATCCCAAAACACCCGAGGGCGTGGGCGACTTTCGCCGGATCCTCGACGACAAGAACGTAGACGTGGTCTGCATCGCCACCCCCGACCATTGGCACGCGCCGATGAGCATTCTGGCGAACCAGGCCGGCAAGCACGTCTACCTGGAGAAGCCGGCGGGCCATAACCCGCGTGAGGACGAGTGGGTCGCGCAGGCCGCCGCACGCAGCAACAAACTGGTGCAGCTCGGCACCCAGCGGCGCTCGGGGCCCCGGTTCTTCGAGCTGATCGAGGAGCTGAAGCAGGGCATCATCGGCGCCCCGTATCTCGCCCACGCCTGGTACGCCAACACCCGGAAGAGCATCGGCAAGGGAAACCCCGCCACGCCGCCGGCCACGCTCGACTACGAGCTGTGGCAGGGGCCCGCGCCGAGAGAGCCGTACCGCGACAACGTCATCCACTACAACTGGCACTGGTTCACCAATTGGGGCACCGGCGAGATCTGCAACAACGGCACCCACGAGCTCGACGTCGCGCTCTGGCTGATGGGCCTGGAGTATCCCATCGCGGTGAGCTCCACCGGCAGCCGCTTCCACTTCGAGGACGACTGGCAGTTCCCCGACACCCAGGAAGCGACGTTCGAGTTCGCGGGCGGACGCCTGATCGTGTGGCACGGGCAAAGCTGTAACGGCGCGCGGATGCACGACCGCCCCCGCGGCACCCAGCTGCTCGGCCCCGGCGGCAGCGTCGTGGTGGACCAGGACGGCTGGATCGCCTATGACCTGAAGGACACGGTGATCAAACAATCGGTCGCGGCCGCGGAAGGCGATGCCCTCAACGCGCAGGCGGACGACCAACTCACCCAGCTGCACGTCCAGAACCTGCTCGACGCGATCCGCACCGGGAAGCCGCTCAACGCGCCGATCGCCGAGGGCGCGCGGACCGGGATGCTCTGTCACCTGGGGACCATCGCGCAGCAGACGGGGCGGAAGCTGCGCACCGATCCCGCGAACGGGCACATTCTGGACGATGAAGACGCCATGAAGCGCTGGGACCGCGAATACGCCCAGGGGTGGAAGCCGTCCGTCTGACCGGTCTCCATCCCGATCGCTGCTTCGATCCCGATCCGGAGATCCGCCGGATCGCGCGGCTGTTGTTCGAGGAGACCCGCACCCTCCCGATCGTTTCACCCCACGGGCACGTCGACCCCCGTTGGCTCGCCGAGAACACCGCGTTCCCCGAGCCCGCGGCGCTGCTGATCCAGCCGGATCACTATCTCTTGCGGGTGCTGTACTCGCGCGGCGTGCCGCTCGAGGCGCTCGGCGTTGCGCGGAAAGACGGCACGCCGGTGGAGCGCGACCCCCGCGCGGTCTGGAGGCTCTTCGCCGCACACTGGCACCTGTTCCAGGGCACGCCGAGCGCGGCGTGGCTGGAGTACGTGCTGGCGGAAGTGTTCGGGCTCGGCACGGAGCTGAACCGGGACACGGCAGACCTGCTCTATGACGCGCTGGTGGAGCGGCTCGCTGCGCCGGAGTGCCGGCCCCGGGCGCTGTTCGAGCGCTTCAACATCGAGGTGCTCGCGACGACCGACGCCGCGACCGATTCCCTCGCGCAGCACCAGGCGATCGCGCGGTCCGGCTGGAAGGGGAAAGTCATCCCGACGTTTCGGCCTGACGCGCTGTTCCGGATCGCGGCACAGGGCTGGCGCGAGGAGCTGGCGGCTCTGGACCGGCGAATCGCGAGCTTCGAGGACTTGGTGGCGGCGCTCGGCGAGCGCAGGGCGTACTTCAAAGCGCACGGCGCGGTCGCCACGGATCATGCGATGCTCGAGCCCTATACCGCGCGGCCCAACCCCGCCGAGGCCGAAGCGCTCTTTCAAGCGGCGCTCTTGGGGCTGGCCACGCCGGCCGACCAGCGCCGCTTCGAGGCCTATCTGCTCATGGAGATGGCGCGGCTCTCGGTCGCGGACGGGCTGGTGATGCAGCTGCACCCGGGAGCCTGGCGCAATCATAACCCGCTGGTCCATGAGCGCTTCGGTCCCGACCTGGGAGGCGACATCCCCGTCGCGACCGAATTCACCCGGAATCTGCAGCCGCTCCTCGCGGCGTTCGGCAACGACCCCCGCTTCACGCTGGTCCTGTTCACGCTCGACGAGGCGGCGGTGAGCCGGGAGCTGGCGCCGCTGGCCGGGCACTACCCGGCGGTGCGGCTCGGCGCGCCGTGGTGGTTTCTGGATTCGGTGGCGGGGATGGAGCGCTTCCGGGAGAGCACCACGGAGAGCTGCGGGATCTCCAAGCTGGCGGGGTTTACCGACGACACCCGCGCATTCTGCACGATCCCGGCCCGGCACGACCTGGCCCGGCGGGTGGACGCGAATTACCTGGCCCGGCTGGTCGCGCGGCACCGCATCGGCAGGGCGGAGGCGCGGGTTATGGCCCGCGCCCTCGCGTATGACCTGGCCCGGGAGACCTACCGGCTGGGCTGAAGGCTAGAGCCTGGCGTCGAAGTAGAAGTCGAAGCGCCACCCGGTGGGCTTCCGGAGCGCCCGCGCCAGATCCATCCGCACCAGTCCATCGAAGAAGCTGACGCCGGCGCCGGTCCCGATCAGGGCGCGGCCTTTGCCGAACTGAGAGCGGTCGCCGGCCCAGCCGATGTCGCTGAAGCCGGTGATCCGCGCTCCGGGGAAGGCGTTGCCGACCTCGAGCCGGCCGCGCCAGTAGGCCGTGCCCGCGGTGACGGCCCCGTCGTAGCCGCGCAGGGTCGCGGGGCCGCCGAGGTAGAAGCGGTGCTGCAGGGGAACGCTGCCGGTGCTGGTGCCCGCCGAGGCCTCGAAGGCGACCGCGAGCACCTCTCGCGGCGTCACGATCGCCCGGAGCGTGGCGGAGCCTTTGGCATGCCGGAAATCGCCGACGGCGCCCTCGAGGGTACTCTCGACCCCGAGCTGCAGGACGCGGGAGACGGGCTTGTTGCCGCGCAGGGTGAACGAGGCGCCGAACTGATCGGCGGTGTCGGCCGGCGTATTAGGCCGGAAGACCCGGTCGCCATTGAACAGCCGGGGCAGGCTCGCGCTGGTCTCGACCTTGGCGAGCTTCTCGTGCTCGGCGTAGGCCCGGAAGCTCCACCAGCCGCTGGTGGTGTTCTCCAGGGTCAGCTCGCCGCCGAGGCTGCGGAAGTACTCGCCGTCGTCGCGCTGGGCGAGCAGGCCCATGACGCTGTTGACCAGGCCGAAGGGCCGGGTATCGGGGTTCATGGCCGCCAGCCGGCGATAACCGCCGACGCGGAGGTGCAGCTGCTTGCCGGTGAGGCCGATGCCGACTTCGGCGTTGGGCACCCGGTCGGCGATGCCGATGCGGCCTAACCCGTCGAGGCTCCAGTGCCCGCTCTGGGCGCTGCCGCCGAGCCCGAGCGACAGGGCCTCGACCCGATTGTAGCGGGCGTGGGAGAGCAGGGCGGTCACGCCGTGGGGGAGCTTGACCTGGGTGCCGGCGAGGACGGGGGCGCCGCTCAGCTTGCCGATGGCGTCGCCTAACCCGCGAATCTCCGACTCGGAAATCAGGTCACCCATCTGCAGCACCGGCGGGCCCAGCGTCGGGCTGTTGAGCAGCGCGGCGGTGTCGGGCGGCACGACCACCGCGAGCGCCGAGTCGCCCGGCCAATGGCGCCGGCGATGGCACTCGGCAACGGCCTCCTTGCCCTCGGCGTTGGCGAGGCACTCCTTGCGCGCGGCCTGGACCGAGTCGCGCCAGGCGTGGTAGGCCGACATGCGCAGGCTGTCGCCCTGGGTGGTATCGCGGCGGCGCGCGGTGCCGGCGGGACGGAACGTGCTCTGGGGATTGGGCGGCGTGCCGCCCTGGACCTCGTAGTCGGAGTAGACCCGCTCGAACTTGACGGGGATGCCGAGCCAGGAGCCCATGGTGCCGATGCCGTCGAGCGCGGCGTAACGCAGCAGCCACCAGCGGTCCTCGTAGTAGCCGTACTCCATGGTGATGAAGCGGATCTCGCCGGTGACGTTGACCCAGGAAGGCACGTCCTTGAGATCGCTCTTGTCGCCGTCTTTGCGGAGGTCGTAGGCGCGGGCGGGGCGGAAGACGGCGCGCACCATGCCGGCGGTGGCGTTGTCGAACCAGAGCGAGCCCGACATCAGGCGCCAGTCGGCGCGGCGCGGGATGATCTTGAGCTCGAGCAGGGTGAGCTGCTTGCCCGACTGCAGGGTGATCCTGGTGGTATCGCCGCTGGCGTAGCGATAGTCGGCCTCGGCGCCCGCCTTGAGCGGGTACTCGAAGCCATCGTTGTCGTCACCCATCATGCCGAGGTAGTCCTCGGCGGGGTTGACGACGAGCCAGCGGGCGCTGCCCATGAGGTCGTCGGGGATCTTCTCCTTGCGCAGGGCGACGGGGACGGCTTCGCGGGCTCCGGTGATGGTGATGGTGGACTTGGAGTCGCGCTTCCAGGCGATGTTGGCGCTCATCTCCTCGTGCCAGAGCATGCGGTCGCGCGAGAGGGCGTGAATTCCGGCCCCTATGCGCTGGCTGACGGTGGCGGTGTAGCTGGTGACGAGGCGCTCGTTGCGGTCGCGGGCCTGGCGGGCCCGGGCCACGAGGGCCTGGGCGGCCGGGTCGGCAAAGGCATCGGGGGGCACCGGGGCCTGGGGTGCCTGGAGCAGTGCGATCAGGAGGAGCATGTACCGTCGATCTACGGTCCTTTGCGGGACCAGGTTTCGGCAACGGCGGACACTAACGCATCACTGCCTGAACGATAGGTTTGTGGTGACTTCACTGTGACCGGCTCCGTGCGCACACTCGGCTTCATGGTGCTGATGTTGGCCCCCGTGCCTGCTCTGGGGCAGGGGCAGGATTCTCTCGCCGCGTTGGCGAAGGCATCGCTCGCCAGGATCGACGGGCGGGTGCAACTCAAGGGTCTCCAGGATTCGGTCTCGGTGCTCCGCGATCGCTGGGGCGTCCCCCACATCTACGCCAGCAACGTGCACGACCTCTTCTTCGCGCAGGGGTACGTGCAGGCGCAGGACCGGCTCTGGCAGATGGACCTCTATCGCCGGACCTGGGAGGGCCGGCTCGCGGAGATCCTGGGGCCGAAGTACCTCGCGCACGACAAGCTGATCCGGCTGCTCCAGTATCGCGGGCCCTGGGATGCGCGGGAGTGGACCAGTTATCACCCCGCGGGCCGGCAGATCTTCCAGGCCTTCGCGGACGGGGTGAACGCGTTCATCGCGGCGGCCACCGCGAGTCACACCCTGCCGGTCGAGTTCCAGCTCACCGGGCTCACGCCGGGCCGCTGGACGCCGGAGGCATCGGTGCTCCGGACCCAGACGGCGTTTCCGCTGACGGATGCGATCGACGAGCTCCGGCTGGCGCAGCAGGTGGTGAAGTACGGCGTCGCCGAGGCGAACCGGCGGGCTCGGCCGAGTCCGTATCGGGAGCTGGTGGCGGCGCCCGGGGTGGATCTGGCGCTGATCACGGACGAGGTACGCCGGGCGATCGACAGCGTGGTGCACGAGGACGCCGGTGCGGCAGTGCGGCAGGCAGGCAGTGCGGCAGACCCCGCCGCCGCCCCGCCGGGCAGCAACAACTGGGTGGTATCGGGTCGCCTAACCCGGAGCGGCAAGGTCTTCGTCGCCAACGACCCGCACCGCAACGTCAGCAACCCGTCGATCCGCTACATCGTCGGGCTCGAGGCGCCGGGGTGGAGCTTGATCGGGGCGACCGAGGCGCCCTTGCCCGGAGTCATGATCGGGCACAACGGCAGGATCGCGTGGGGGCTCACGATCGTCGGAACCGATCAGGCCGACGTGTACGTGGAGCAGGTGAATCCCCGGGACCGGAACGCGGTGCGGTTCCGGGGCGCCTGGGAGAACATGCGGGTGCTCCGCGACACGATCCGGGTGAAGGGCGCCAGGCCCGTCGTCGTGGACCTCAGGTTCACCCGGCACGGGCCGGTGTTCTACGAGGACACGCTGCACCACCTGGCCTACGTGGTGAAGAGCACGCTGCAGCTCCCCGGCAGCGCGGGTTACTTGAGCGCCCTGCGCTACCAGGCGCTCGACAACTGCCGCCAGTTCCTCGATGCCCAGGTGTATTACCTGGCGCCGACCGAGAACATGATCTGCGGCGACACCGCGGGGAACATTGCGTGGCAGGCGAGCGCGGCGTCGCCCAGGCGGCGCAACTGGCACGGGCGGCTGCCGGTGCCGGGCACGGGCGCCTACGAGTGGGACGGGCTGCGCCACGACCTGCCGAGGGAGTTCAATCCCGAGCGGGGCTGGATCGCGACGGCGAACCACGACATCACGCCGCCGGGGTACGATCCGCCGCTGTTCTTCAAAGTGGGACGCGAGGCGGGTCGCTTCGACCGGCTGGCGTCGCTCCTGGCGGCGGTGAAGCCCGGCAGTCTCACGCTCGCCGACATGGAAGCGATGCAGCACGACGCGTTCAACTGGGTGGCGGCGAAGGACGTCGCGCTTTTCACCGGATGGACCGCATCCGACGCCGAGCTGGAGCGGGCGCGCGCCATGCTCGCGGGGTGGGACGGCTGGCAGCGCAAGGAGAGCGCGGCGGCGGCGCTCTACTACCACGTGGCGCGGCGGCTCTTCGGCCGGTTCCGTCCCGACAGCGGGGCGACGCCCGCCCGCGAGGCGGTGGAGCGGGCCCTACGGGCGGGGCTGGATTCGCTCAAGGCGACGCAGGGGAGTAACCCGGCCGACTGGCGCTGGGGCCGGATCAACCGGAGTCTGCTGCGCCACTCGGTGACCGCGGCGTACGACATTGCGCCGGTGGAGCGCACCGGCGGCAACGGCACCGTCGCGGCGCCCGGGGCGACCTATCGCGAAATCATCGACTTCGCGAATCTGGACTCGTCGCGGGTGACGAACTTTCCGGGAGAGTCGGGGCAGCCGGGGAGTCCGTACTACGCCAATCTCGCGGAGAGCTTCGGGCGGGGGGAATACTTTCCGCTGGCGTACACTCGCGCAGCGGTCAACGCGGCGGCCGCCCACCGATTGGTGTTGCTGCCGGTGCGTTAACAGCAAATCCACAGATTATCCGGATTAACTGCGCCCACAGATTTCACGGATTGCCCAGGTGTCGGACTAGCTCACAACACAAAGAATAATCTGTGTAATCTGTGGGTGTTGTTATCCATATGATCTGTGAATTTGCAGTTAGCCTCAGGGGAACGAAGCCGGGGGTATGCGGCGCTTGGTCGCCTGCTCGAAGGCGTAGGCCAGCGCGATCAGCTTCGGCTCGCTGCACGCCATCCCCGTGAACGACACGCCGACGGGCCGGGGTTTGGCGTCGAAGCCGTCGGGAAGCAGCGGGACCGGGGCGTTGGGGACCGTGCCGAAGGGTACGATCACCGTCGGATACCCGGGCCGCGCCGCAATCGCCGCGCCGCCGGCTCCGGAAAAGAGCAGCGCGTCGAGGTTGTTCTGCTTCATGGCCGCGTCGATCCCCTCGGTGCCGCCGAGCCGGATGTCCTTGGCGCGGTCGGCCTGGTAGCGGGAGCGGTCGGCCTGGAGGTCCATCTCGTCCGAGACGTCGAGGTTGGCCTGGCCGTACTTGATCGCGCCGGCGCGCTGGTGGGCGATGTTCCACTGGCGCAGCTCGGTGAGGGTCTTGACCGGCGCCTTGGCCCCCAGCGACGTAAGCCACGCGTTGAAGTCGCGCTTCATGCCGTACTTGAAGACGATGGAGCAATCGGCGTCGAGGCCCTTGGCGTTGTCGAGCCCGCCGCAAGTCCCCCAGAGAATCAGATTGTCCTTGGGGTCCTTCGCCAGCACGCTCGGGATGTTGGCGGGATCCACGATCACCGCGCCGGCGTTCTTGAGCACTTCGAGGGCCTCGTTCATCAGCTTGAGCTCGACGTCGGGTAACCCGCGGCGAACCTGGCGGGCGCCGGGTGGCGTGATCGAATCCCAGAAGAAGGCGCGCGGGATGCCGATGCGCGCGCCCTTGAGCGCGCCGGCGTCGAGGAACTTCGTGTAATCGCGGCCGGGCGGCGGGGTGCAGCGCTTGGTCGCCGAGTCGTGGGGATCGGGCTGCGCCCCCTCGAGCGCGCCGAGCATGATGGCGGCGTCGGAGGCGGGGCGGGCCATGGGGCCGGGGGTGTCCTGGTCGGCGGGGATCGGGATGGCGCCGTGGCGGCTGATGCCC
>CAYNNS010000007.1:0-25864 GCA_964398345.1 uncultured Gemmatimonas sp.
GGAACGCGTCGCTCCGGTCTTCGGTGCCGGCAGCGCACCGCTGCTGATCCATGCCCGGCCCGACCTCGCCCACGCGGTGGGTGCGGCGGGCGTCCAGCTCCGGCGCGATGACCTTTCCCCCCGCGACAGTCGTAGCTTCTATCCGGGGTGGGTCGGGGTGTCCGTGCACAGCCGGGAAGCCGCGGTGGCGGCCCTGGAGGAAGGCGCCGATTTCCTGGTCGCGGGGAACGTATTCGCGACGGCCTCGCACCCCGGCCGGCCGCCACGAGGTCTCGCCTGGCTGACCGAAATCTGTGCGCTGGGAGGGCCGGTGTACGGCATCGGGGGCGTGACTCCTGCGCGAGCCCCTGACCTGGCG
Source organism: uncultured Gemmatimonas sp. (assembly GCA_964398345.1). Classification (GTDB taxonomy): domain Bacteria; phylum Gemmatimonadota; class Gemmatimonadetes; order Gemmatimonadales; family GWC2-71-9; genus JABFSM01. The sequence goes on from CAYNNS010000007.1 coordinate 359, forward strand.
GCCGCAGGGGCGTGGGGCAGCGCCGTCATCAGCGCGATCTGGGAGGCGGAGGAGCCCCCGCTCGCGGCGCAAGCACTTCTCGCAGCGTGGAGTACGCCGGCATGACCGGAATGACGGTAATCTTGAACGGTGAGCAACGTCGCATCAGCGGGATTGCCACCCTCGAAGCCTTGCTCGCCGAGCTCGGCCTCGACCCGCGCGCCGTGGTCGTCGAGCTCAACCGCCAGATCGTGCGGCGCCCCGCGCTGCCGGTCACGGCGCTCAAGGACGGCGATGCGATCGAGCTGGTGCATTTCGTGGGAGGGGGCTGAGCCATGAGTGAGTTGCTGACGGGCGCCGAGCCGGCGCTCGATGCGCCGCTCGTGATCGGAGGCCGGAGCTTTCGGTCGCGGCTTTTCGTCGGCACCGGCAAATACAGCAGCAATCAGGAAATGCTTGCCGCGATCGAGGCATCCGGCGCCGAGTGCGTGACCGTCGCGGTACGCCGGGTCGACCTGGACCGCAGCAAGGAAGCGGGTATCCTGCACCACCTCGATCCCGCCCGGTACTTCCTGCTGGCCAACACCGCCGGGTGCTACAGCGCGGAGGAGGCGGTGCGCTACGCCCGGCTCGCGCACGAGGCCGGATTCAACGACTTCGTCAAGCTCGAAGTCATCGGCGACCGGGAGACCCTCCTGCCCGACGTCGAAGGGTTGCTGCTCGCGGCCCGCCAGCTGGCGAGCGAAGGGTTTACGGTGCTCGCCTACACCAACGACGATCTGATCACGGCGCTCCGCCTCGAGCAGGCGGGCTGCGCCGCGGTCATGCCGCTCGCCTCTCCGATCGGCAGCGCGCTGGGGATGGACAATCGCTACGGGTTCCGGACGATCAAGCGGAGACTGAGCGTGCCGGTGATCGTTGATGCCGGCGTGGGAACGGCGTCGGACGCCTGGCTGGTGATGGAGCAGGGCGTGGACGGGATCCTGCTCAATACCGCGCTCGCCGAGGCCGAGGACCCCGTCGCGATGGCGCGCGCCATGGGCCTGGCCACCGAAGCAGGACGGCTGGCCTTCCTCGCGGGCCGGATGCCGAAGCGGGAGACCGCGGTGCCGTCGAGTCCCCGGAAGGGGATGCTCACCTGAGAAAGCGCGCCACCTGTCCCCCGGCCTAGCACCGCGCGCCGCCGCCTGGCGCATGCTGCACGACCTGCACCGCGGCATTCCCTTCGAGCTGGCCCGCGAGCGCGCGTTAGCACAGCTCGACGAAGCGGATCGCGGCCTGGCCCACGAGATCGCGGCCGGGGTGCTGCGCCATCGCAGCATGCTCGACGCCGCGCTCTCTCCGCATCTCAAATCCGGCACCGGGGGCGTGAAGGACGACGTGCTCGACATCCTGCGGCTCGGCGCCTACCAGCTGCTGCTCCTCGACCGCGTTCCGCCTCATGCGGCGGTGGATACCGCGGTGACGCTGGGCCGACGCGTTGGAGGGGCGAGCGTGGGAGGATTCATCAACGCCGTGCTGCGCAGGGTGGCGGCCCGCCCCGCCCCTCCGCCCCCCGGCCCCTCGGCCTCAGGCCTCGCCGCGGAATTCTCCCATCCGGAGTGGCTCGTCGCGCGCTGGAGCCAGCGCTTCGGCGTCGAGGCAACCGAGCGGCTGCTGCGCGCCAACAACACGCGGCCAGCCCTGGTGATCCAGCCGGCGCGCTGGAATACCGATGCGCTGACCGCGAGCCTCGACGCGCAGGGCATTGCCTGGCGCCGGGCGCCGTATGACGCGGGGCTGATCGTCCTGGAGCGGCGACCCCAGGAGCTGCCGGGTTATGCGGCCGGCGCCTGGTACGTGCAGGACCCGGCGCAGGCGCTGGTGGTTCGCTTCGCCGCGGTCCCGGACGGTGCGCGGGTGTTCGAGCCCTGCGCCGCGCCCGGTGGCAAGGCCATCGCGCTGTCCCGGCGCGCCGGTCGCCTCGTGGTGGCGGACCTGCGGCCGGCCCGTGTCGAGCGACTCCGCAAAAACCTCGCGCGGGGCGGGGCCGAGCGCGCCGTGGTGCTCGTCGCGGACGCGACGGCGCCCCCGCTGACCGACACCGACGCGATCCTGCTCGACGTGCCCTGCCTCGGGACCGGCAGCTTCGCGCGCCACCCCGATGCCCGCTGGCGCGTCACCGAGTCGGCACTGGCGTCACTCGCGGCGCAGGCGGCACGCATGCTCCGCGCCCAGGCGAATCTCCTGCGTCCGGACGGGCTGTTAGTTTTCTCCACCTGTTCGCTCGAACCCGAGGAGAACGAGTTGCAAGTCGAGGCCTTTCTCGCGGAGGACCGGCGCTTCCGCCGGGAGCCGCTGGAGGCCATGCCTGCCGAGTTGCTCACCACCGCGGGAGATCTGTTTCTGCTGCCCCATCGCCATGGCACCGATGGCGCCTACGCCGCGCGGCTGCGCCGGGTAGCGTAGATGCAGCTCCGGTCGCTCTGGCCCAGCACCGTCACCGGGCGTGACCGCCTGCGCACCGGTCTGCTGCTGGCCGCGGCGGCGCTCGGCGGGTACCTGCTCACCTGCGTGGCGTATCCCGCGCCGGTCATGACTCGCGATCATCCGGTCGCACGCGTGCTCGGACTGCCCCAGAGCGAAGCCGAGAAGGAGCTCAACCAGGCGGGCCTCAAGCCGCGGATCGAGGCCGAAGCGTCGGATCCGGTGATCCCCGCCGGGCATATCATCTGGCAGGATCCGCCCCCGGGCACCGTGCTGCCGCGCGGCGCGCTCATCCACTTGACGGCGAGCTCCGGGCCGGCGCCGATCGCGGTCCCGGACCTCACCGGGTTCGAAGTCGAGCAGGCGCGCCAGGTGATCGAGGCCGCGGGGCTGCGCCTGGGCGAGGTCGACACGGTTCCGAACGCGGCGGAGGCCGGCGTGGTGGTGTCCACGCGCCCGCCGACGGGTGCGACGCGGCCCCCCACCGCGACCGTGGGACTGATCGTCAGCAAGGGTCCGGCGGACATCAGGGTCCCCGATGTGGTCGGGCTGGATCAGGATGACGCCCGCAAGCGACTGGAAGGCGCGGGACTCAAGATCGGCAAGGTGAGCAGCCGTGACAACCGCGGCAAGCCGGGACTGGTGCTGCAACAGCGGCCCGCCGCCGGCGTGTTCAGCCCGCACGAGAGCCGGGTCGATCTGGTGATCAGCAAGTGAATCCTAACCCGGAGCCAGCGTGAGCGTCCGCATCGCCCCGTCCGTGCTCTCCGCCGACCTGGGCCGCCTGCGGGAACAGCTCGAGGCGGCGGAGCGGGGCGGCGCCGAATGGATCCACGTCGACGTCATGGACGGGCGCTTCGTGCCGAATCTGACGTTCGGCGCGCCGCTCATCCACGCACTGCGCCGGCTCACCACGCTGCCGCTCGACGTGCACCTCATGGTGGTGGAGCCGGAGCACTACATCGATGCCTTCGCCGACGCCGGCGCGACGAATTTCACCTTTCACCCCGAAGCCACTATCCACGTGGAGCGCCAGCTGGCGCGGGTCCACGAGCGCGGGATGCGGGCCGGCCTCGCGCTCAACCCCGCGACGCCGCTCTCCCTGATCGAAGAAGTGCTCGACGCGCTGGACGTCGTCCTCCTCATGACGGTGAATCCGGGCTTCGGAGGGCAGCATTACATTGAGGCCGTGACCGACAAGATCCGCCGGAGCCGGCAGCTGCTCGAACGACGCGGCAGCAGAGCGGCGCTTTCGGTCGACGGCGGGATCACGGTGGAGACGATTCGCCGCGCGTGGCAGGCCGGCGCCGATACGTTCGTCGCAGGGACCGCGGTGTTCGGCGAGCCCGATCCCGCCGAGGCGATCGGCCGGCTCAAGGCCGCCTGCGCAACCGCGGTGTAGGAGGACGCCATGTCCAGACAATGGAAAATGGTGCTGGCCATCGTGGCCGGCCTGGTGCTCGGCGCGGCGGCGCTGGTCAAGTTCGGCCCGCACATCGAAGGCGTCGAGGTCGGCAAGCGTGCGCCCGACTATCACACCGTCCGCCTCGGCTCCGCCGACTCGGTGTCGCTCCGCGGCGAGGCTCAAGGCCAGGTCACCCTCGTCAACATCTGGGCCACGTGGTGCATTCCTTGCCGCACCGAGATGCCGGCTCTGCAGCGGCTCTACCAGGACCTGGGACCCAAGGGCCTCCGGATTCTCGCCGTCAGCATCGACGACCGCGCCGCCGGGAAAGCCGTCGCGGCATTCGTGAAGGAGCTGGGTCTCACCTTCGAAGTCCTGCACGATCAGAGCGGCGACATCCAGCGCGTCTATCAGACCACCGGCGTGCCCGAGAGCTTCCTGCTCGACAAGAACGGCGTGATCGTGAAAAAGGTGATCGGCGAGCACCCCTGGGGCTCGGCTTCCAATCAGCGCATCGTCGCCGAATTGCTCGGCGGTGAGTAGCCGCATCCTCGGCATCGAAACGAGCTGCGACGAAACGTCGGCCGCCGTGCTCCACCTGGAAAACGGCGCGCCACGGCTTGGCAGTCTCGTCATCCTCTCCCAGGACATCCACCGGGTTTTTGGCGGCGTAGTTCCCGAGTTGGCGAGCCGTGAGCACCTCCGCACCATCGGTCCGGTCGTCGATCGGGCCCTCGAAGAGGCAGGCACCGCACTCGAAGAGCTCGATGGCGTGGCCGTCACCGCAGGTCCCGGCCTGATCGGGGCCCTGCTCGTTGGACTCATGTACGGGAAGGGGCTCGCCTTCGGGCTGGGGAAGCCGCTGATCGGCGTGCATCACCTCGAGGGACACCTCTTCGCCCCCTGGCTCGAGCAAGCCGACCTGGCGCCGCCCTTCATCGCGCTGCTGGTGAGCGGCGGGCACACCCTGCTGCTCGATGTCGAAGCCTGGGGGCGCTACCGCCGGCTCGGCGAAACCGTGGACGACGCCGCCGGCGAAGCGTTCGACAAAGTCGGGACCCTGCTGGGACTGGCATACCCCGCCGGTGCCGCGCTCGAACGGCTGGCCGCCCGCGGCCGACCGGGGCGGTTCGACTTTCCCCGGCCGATGCTGCGCGAGGGATACGCCCTTTCCTTCAGCGGCCTCAAGACCGCCGTGCTGCGCGCGGTACGCGCGAGCGCGAACCTCGAAGCCGACAAGGCGGATCTGGCGCGTGATTTCCAGGACGCGGTGATCGACGTGCTGGTCGAGAAGACGGCGGGCGCGGTGGAGGAGCTGGGCCGGGACACCGCGGTGATCGGCGGAGGCGTCGCCTGCAACCGGGCGCTGGCCGCCGCGCTCGCCGAACGGCTGTCCGGTGTGGCCCGCGTCGTGGTCGCCTCGAACCGGCTCAACACCGACAATGCGGGCATGATCGCGGCAGCGGGAGCCTGGCGGCTCGACCGGGGCGAGCGCGACGGTCTCGAGCTCGAGCCGTTCGATAGCGGCCCGCTGCCCGGGTTAGATTCCCGCCGCCCATGACCACGGTCTATCCGTTCAACTTCCACCTTGGGCCCCTCAACGTCACCGGGTATGGGCTCATGCTCATGGTCGGCTTCCTGGTCGGGGGCTGGCTCATGGACCGCGACCTCAGGGAACGCGGACTGCGCCACGAATACGCCGCGGACATGACCGTCGCCGCGGTGATCGGTGGGGTGCTCGGCGCCAAGCTCTGGTATGTGATCCAGACCGGGCAGCTGGGCTCGTTCTTCACCCGCGGGGGCCTGGTGTGGTACGGCGGCTTCCTCGGCGGCGTCGCCACGGTGCTGCTCAACGGCTGGCGCCTGAAAGTCCCGATGCGCTGGACCATGGAGCTCACCGCGCCGGCCCTGGCTGCGGCGTACGCCCTGGGCCGGGTGGGCTGCTTTCTGGTCGGCGATGATTACGGCCTGCCGACCTCACTGCCCTGGGGCGTGACCTTCCCCCAGGGGATTCCCCCAACGACCGCCGGCTCACTCGCGCACGAGTTCCACGTCAACCTTCCGGGCGTGAGCCCGGAGACGCTGGTCGCCGTGCACCCGACCCAGGTCTACGAAACCCTGGTGATGACCATCGTGTTCATGGTGCTCTGGAGGGTGCGCCGGCACCGGAACGGCACCGGGTGGCTCTTCGGGATGTACCTGATACTGGCGGGAACGGAGCGTTTTCTCGTGGAGTTCGTGCGCGCCAAGGAAGACCGGGTTCTGGGCCCCATCAGCGCGGCCCAGCTCACCGCCCTGGCGATCGTGATCGTGGGGACGCTGCTCGTGGCCCGCTTCAAGAACGCGGGGACTGCCGCGCCGGGTCCCTTTCTGACGCGTCCGCATTCCTAACCCGCTCTTCCCCCACCGGGGATGCGGCCCGCCGGCGGCCCGGCTCGATCACGAAGACCCAGGTCAGCCCCACGATCGCCAGCAGGATCAGCAACCCCTGCAACGCCAGGGATTCCAGCGTGGGATACACGCCGAGCGCGGGAATCCGCGGAGCGCCGGCCAGCGGGGTGAGCGGCACCGCGCCGGATTCCTGCAGCTCGGCGATGCCCTTCCCCGCAAACACCACCGCCATGTAGTACAGCAACGCGCTGGTGACGCCGAAGAGCGGCTTGAGCGGCAACCGGATCCCGAAGCGGTTGATCGCGAGATAGACCACACCCAGCACCGCGGCGCCGGCGAGCACCCCGATCGTGATCGGAGCCCAGTCGCCGGGCCCGCCCGAGACCGCCAGCGCCTTGTAGAAGAGCACGGTTTCGAAACCCTCGCGATACACCGCCAGAAATGCCACCGAGGCGAGGGCGAAGGCCGATCCCCGCGAGAGCGCGCTCTCCATCTTGCCGCGCACGAAGCTCTTCCAGGTGGCCACTTCGAGCTTGGAGATCAGCCAGTAACTCACGTAGAAGAGCGTGGCGGTGGCGACCAGCATCACCACCCCTTCCATGCCCTCCTGGTGCGCCCGTGAAAGTACGAACACCGTCTCCAGCGCCGCGGCGGTGAGCAGGCTCATCAGCACGGCTGCGCCGACGCCCTTGTGAATGTCCCGGCGGCGATGCGCGTTGCCGGAGCGGACCAGAAATGCCATCAGCGCGCCGATCACCAGAATCGCCTCCAGGCCTTCGCGCACCAGAATCACAAACGACTGCATGATGAGGCTCGAGCGCGCCGGCCGGTCCACGATGGTGCGCTCGGCGCGCTCGAGGGAGCGCGCCAGCTCCTGCCGCAGCGCGCCCAGCTCCTCCGCTGCCCCGGAACCTGACAGCCTTCTCAAGCCGGCAAAGTCCGATTCGATTTTCGAAGTGAGTCCGGGATCCTTGGCCTTGAGCTCCCACTCGACCCGCTCGAAGGACAGATAGGCATCCATCGCCTGGGTGCGGGCTGCCGCTCCCAGCCCTTTGCGAGCCAGATCGTACGCGCTGTCGAGCTGGCGTCGCACGTCGCCGAAAACCGCGCTCAGCGTCGCGGTTGCGTGCGAGGCCGCGGTTCGGACCGCCGCTACACCGGCGAGCGTGGCACCAGACCCGAGTGCCGCAAGGATCTCCCGATCGCTCATCCGCGCGGTTCGGGAAAACGTCCGCAGCGAGTCGGGTACCGATCCACTCGGAGGCGGCAGGCGCAGCGTCGCGGCATAGAGCGCGACCGCCCAGCGCTCCTCGCTGGAGAGTACGTGCTCGTAGGGCGGCATCGACGTGCCCGCGGAGCCGACGGTAACGCGCCGGTAGAAATCGAGCGGCGAGCTCCCGGCAAGCGCTGCCGCATCGGCCAGGTTGGCGGGAGGCGGCGACAGCCCCGGCGCCTGCGGGCCGTCGGTCCGGCCGGTCATGCCGTGACACGCCGCGCAGGTTTTCTGGTAGACAGCGCGACCCCGCGCGAGCGGCGGCGTTTCGGTCGGCACTTCGTCAAGGCTGAGCTTGAGCTCCGTGGCGAGTCCGTCCACCAGAGCGCTCACCCCGGCATCCAGAGAGTCAGGACTCCCGATACGGCTAACCAGTGCGCTGAGCTGGTCGAGGACGGTCGCGACGTGAGTCCTCGTCACGGACGGAAGCGAAGCCGCGCTCTTGCGCGCCTCGGCGAGAAACAGGCGCGCCTCCTCAACCTCGGCTGGCGCGATTACGCGTCCCGCCTCAACGCCGAGCCGGTATTCCTGCGCCGCCAGCCGGACCGTGTTCGCCAGGCGTCTGGCGCTGGCGATATCCGGTGCCTGGACCCCTCCCCCGGGTGTTCCGGCGATGAGGGTAGCGAAGGCCAAGTATCGGTAGAGCACGGAGTTGAAAGTAGACTGATTTGGTCGGAATTCCAGGGAGGACGCTTATTCGCCCTCAGCCAGCGCTACGGCCGCGGCGGTCGTCTCGGTATGGCTGAGCGAGAGCGAGACCCGCCGGACGCCCGATCTTCGGGCCAGCTCGAGCGCATCGCCATGGAGGCGGATGGTGGGGCGGCCGTCTCCATCGCGCTCGACCTCGATGTCGCGCCACCCGATGGTCCGGGCACCCGGCAGCGCTTGCAGTGATTTGTACACCGCTTCCTTCGCAGCCAACCGGACGGCGAAGTGTTTCGCGGGCCGGGCAAAGCGAGCGACGTATTCGCGTTCGGACTCGGTCAAGAGCCGCAGCAGCACTCGGTCCCCCCAACGCTCGAGCAGGCGTTCTGCCGTCGCGACCTCCACCAGATCGATACCGACGCCATGAACGCGGGTCACAAGTTCCAGAGCCATTCGGTGAGGGGCCGCAGCCATCCCGGCGCCGGAAGGATTCCGCCGAGGACGAGGCCGAGCCAGATCGCGAGCGAGAGGCCCGCGACACCTGCGGCGACCAGGGGAAACCAGGAGCGGCGCCACGCCCGGATCTCAGCGGCCCGGCGATCCCACGGCTCGAGCTCGACGAGCGCGGAGACAACCAGCCGGTCCCACGCGGCTTCGAGCTCTCCCGCCACGCGGCGCAGCGCTTCGTCCCAGCCGCGCGCCGGACTGTCGAGCAGCGGAGCCGCGTCCTCGAGGCCGATGCCCGCGGCGGAGAGCCGGGCCGTCAGCATGCGGCGCTCCTCCGCATCGGGCAGCAGCGCCGCGAGCTTCTTGCGGGGAAAGCGCGACTCGGCTGCCGCGTGCCGCAGGCGCCGCTCGATCTCCTGAACAAGGTTCCGCGAGGCAAGCGTGACGGCCCGCTCCCAGACTTCGAGCCAGCTCGCCCGCCCCAGGGCCCCGCGCGCGCCCGCGTCGTCGCCTTTGCTCAGCGCGACGCGAGCGGTCGCTGCCTTGTCAAACAGCTTCGACAGCAGCTCGACGCGGGCCTCTTCGAGCGCCGCGCGTCCCGCGGGCAGCTCGACGGGAGCGGCGACGAGCGCTCCGAGCAGCGGCCCGAGCTCGGGCAGCGTGACGGTCGGGGAGAGCGGTTGCCCAGTCACCGGGTTTCCCAGAAAGGATGCTCCCGCTCGGTCGGATCAACCGCCACCACGGCGGCCCGGCCGGTTCGCAGAGCGTAGCGCTCCGCGAACGCCGGCAACGACTCGGCGGTGAAATCAGTTCGCGGCATTCCAGTCACCTGCAGCGCCGATTCGATTCCAGGGGCATCGCCCTCGATCTCGAGCAGGACATCCATACGAGGATACCACTCCAAGCGCGCCACGGTGTCGCCCAGGTGGTAGTACTCGACGTAGCGGTCGATGCGAAAAACCACCTCGAGTCCGAGCGCGGCGAGCAGGAGCTCGGGGGAGCCCTGCTCACCGCGAATCTCGTATTCGAGCTCGCGCCGCGCCTTGTGCCCCTCTGGCGTCACCGACGCCGGCCCTTTCCAGCCCAGCTTGGCGATTTCATTGCCGTCGCGATCGCGATAGACGCGCAGCCGGATGACCTCATCGCGGGCGGCGAGCTCGGTCCCGCGATCGTAGCGGCGGTCCAGCATCAGCCCCGCGAATCCGGGTCGCGCCCCCGCGGCGAGCAAGCGGCTGCGCACGGCGGCAGGGTCGCTGACCACGGCCTTGAGCTCCCGCTCTAGAATAGAATCGCCTCCCGGGCCCGGGAGAGGTCGGAGAAATCCGAGAAGACCGCGTGGGCACCGGCGGCCTCGAGCTCCTCGACGCTGAACCCTCCGGTGGCCACCGCCACGCTCCGGGCGCCGATGCAGGTGCCGCAGCTCACATCCGCCGGTGTGTCTCCGATGATCACAACCTCGGCTCCAGTCGGCGCCCTGCCGAAGTGGGATTCGGCGCGCCGCACGGCGATCGGCGGCAGCTCTCCGCGCCGGGCATGATCGGAGCCGTAGGCGCCGACGACGAATCTCGCCGGATCCAGCCCCGCAGCGCGCAGTTTGAGGTGCGCTCCAACGAGGACGTTGCCGGTGAGCAGTCCCAGCACCACTCCGGGGTCGGCCTCGAGGGCGTCGAGCAGGTCGGGGATCCCGGGCATCAGCCTCGAGTGGTGGCCGCGCACGGCCAGGTCCTGCTCGAGGTGGGTGAGGTAGCGCTCGAGTACCCGGGTGATCTTCGCGTCGTCATGCGGACCGGGCGCGCCCGCGGCAGCCAGCAGCTCCAGCACGATTTGCGGATCGGTCTTGCCGTCGAAACGGATCGCCTGCACCGCTCCGACTTCAGGAACGAACTCATTGAGCGCGGCAAGAATGGCCCGCCGGCCGGCGCCGGCGCTCAACAGGAGAGTTCCGTCGATGTCGAAGAGGACGAGCTTGCGCTTCACGCCTGGGAAGGAGGAGTGGTCTGCTGGGCGCACGCACGACACAGCGTCACCCCCTGCATGTTGCAGATCAGGCAGATGAACGTCCCGCAGCTGGTACAGGGGTAGCCTTCGGAGGCGCGCTCCTCACGGCCACAGGCGCGACACTCCATCGCGTCGGTGGCGGGAGGCTTCGGGGAGCTGGACATCGAACCACTCCTAATCGGCGATCTGGTAGAGCTTGATCTTGTTGATGAGCGTAGCGCGGGAGATACCGAGCTCCTTGGCGGCACGGGTGCGGTTGCCACCGTGGTAGCGGAGGGTCCGCTCGATGTGCTGGTGTTCCAGCACGTCGAGGCTCATCGGGGTGTGCCGCCGGTCGCCGATGCCCGGCCGGGCCCGGAGCTCGCCGGGCAGATGCTCCACGTTGATGGCGATCTGACCCCGCGCCAGCAGCATGGCCCGCTCGATCACCTGGTCCAGCTCGCGCACGTTTCCGGGCCAGGGGTACTCGAGCAGCCGGCCCAGCGCATCGGGGGTGATCATCGGCGGGCCGTCTGGGAAAACCGCCCGGGCGCCGGCGTGCTGGGCGGCGATGAGTCCGGAGCGATCCTCCGTGGTGCGCTCGCGCACGGGCGGCACCGCCAGCGGCATCACGCTCAAACGGTAGAAGAGATCCTGCCGGAAGCGCTCGACCTCCACTTCGGGCGCCAGGTCCCGTCGCGTCGTCACCATGAGCCGGGTGTCGACCGAGACGTCCTGACTGCCTCCCGCCCGCCGGAAGCTCTTGGTCTCGAGTGCCCGCAGCAGCTTGGGCTGCAGCTCGGCGGAAAGATCGCCGATCTCCCGCAAGAGCAGCGTCCCACCATCCGCCAGCTCGAGCAGGCCGCGCCGCCGCTCGGTCGCCTCGATGAACGCACCCTTTTCGTGTCCGAAGATCAGCGATTCGAGATACGCGGGCTGCTGGCCACTGAGACGAACTTCGAGAAAGGGCTTCGCGGCGCGCGGCCCGAGATCGTGAATCAGCCGGGCGACCCAGGCCTTTCCGACTCCGGCCTCGCCGGTGAGGAGGAGCGTGGTGCGCTCGCTCTGCGCCAGCAACGCGATCTGGTGCGCGAGCTGCCGCATGGTCGTCGAGTTGCCGAGCGAGTCCACTCCGCCCTTGGGCGAGCCCGCACCCAGCGAGAGATCCGCTACCCGCCGGCGCCGCGCCTCGACGGCGGCCTGGCGCGCCATCAGATACAGCAGCTCATAGTCTGCGCCACTCTCGACGACGCGACTGGAGCCGGCGTTGAGCACGCGCGCCGCAGAGCCCGCCGCCACCGTGTCGCCGAACGCGATGACGGCAGCTTCGCGGTTGGAGAGTTTCCGGACCAGGTCGGGCGACGCTTCGGCGAGATGGATGGCGAGACAGACGACGTCAGGACGGGTTCGCTCGAGCGTGGCAACGCCGGCGTCTCCACTGAGCTCCCGGAAGAGCTCGCATCCGGCCTGCTCGAATCGAGCCCCGACACTACGGAGGGAGCCCGGATCGTCATGGATCAGCAGGATGCTGTCGGTCATCGTTGTGTCAAGAATGTAGGCAGCGAACCGCGAAGGGGCAATCAGCCGTTCGCCGTCATGACCGTCAGAGCCCGAGGCACCACTTCAGCCGTGAACGGGGTATCGCCGACCGGATCACCGTCAAATTGAACGGGGAGTGGCTCGGCTGACTCCACGGTGAACTTGACGCCACGAGCGTATCGGATGTAGGGGGTCTCCCGGATTTCTCCCCGACGGCCATCGAGAATCACGCGGAACAACCCGCGCAATCCCTGCCAGGGCGAATCCGCCGTGATGGTGACCATGTCGAGGAGCCCGTCCTCAGGATTGATGTCCGGCCGAACCCGCACCAGCGGCGGAATCATCTCGCCGCAATTCATGATCATGACGAGCGCGGCGTTGGTCTCGAGCGTTTCGCCATCGACGGTGACCACGCACGCCGTGCTGCGCACGTCGGGAAGCACGCGCAACGTGGTCGCCATGTAGGCCCCGATCCCCCAGCGGCGCTTGTGCACCAATTCGGTCTCGCCCATGATGCGCGCGTCGATGCCTGCTCCGACCGCCACGCCGAAGAAGTGCTCGCCGTCGGGCAGCACGGCGCGGCCGAGATCGATGATCCGCCGCCGGCCGCCCACCAGGATCCGGGCCGCCCGGATGGGATCGGAAGGAATCCGCAGATTCCCCGCGAGCACGTTGCCGGTCCCGCCGGGAATCAGGCCCAGCGCGACGTCGGTGCCGACCAGGGCGCGGGCCGCCTGCATCGTGGTACCGTCACCCCCGAACACTGCGACCGCGTCCATTCCGGCGGTCACCGCCTGCGCCGCGAGCGAGCGAGCATCGTCGGGGCCACCGGTGACCGCGAGCTGCGTGCTCCAGCCCGCGCGTTCCAGGGTCTCGGCGACGCGATGCCAGGTCAGCTCGTCGGTCCGGGCCGCGACCGGATTGGTGATCAGGAGGGCGCGAGCCACTCAGTAGTCGCGATTCCAGCGCAGCTCGGCGCCGAACTGGTAGCGACGGGTGAGCCCGAAGATGTTGACCCCGGACACCAGGCAGGTCTGCACCGGCTCGGCGGTCAGTCGCGCTTGCAGGGTTCGGCGAAAGCGGTATTCCAGACTTGCGCCGAGGTTCTGGGCGCTGAAGGTCTGGCTCGAGCCCAGACAGAAGCCGGCATTGGCGGTCACGAAGAGCTTTTCCGACAGCGCCTTTCCAATGGCGAGCTGGAAGGGAGAGGTCGCTCCGCTGAGGAAACCGCTGGTGGCAAAGGGCGGACGGATCTGAATGATGTCCACCAGGTTCCGCCGGTCCGAGAGCAGGGCGCGTTGCAGCTCGCTCGACAGCGCCGTGAACGACACAGCCGCCGCGGCCGCATAGGCGGATTGCCCGCCGCTGCCCGCCCGGAAGAGATCACCCGGAGATGCGCTGGCCGTGCCGAATGCGAGCAGCGTGATCAGCTGTGATTCCGTCATCGGCGTGCGGTCCGATGGAGTGCTGAGCGCAATCTGCGGTACGAACAGGGTGCCCGTGATGTGGACGATGACGGGAATGTCCTCGGGATTCTCGGGCGTGCGCACCACGTGGCGAGCCTCCACGTCGAGCTCGGCGTTGAGGTCGCCGAAGTAGCGGACGGTCCCGCGATCGACGGTGAAGGTGCGATTGATGATCCCGCCCGCCTTGAGCGTGTAGGTGCCGCGCGGCACGTCCAGATCCCCGTCAATACGATAGACCCGCCGGGTTTTGTTGACCCGCAGGCGGCCCTCGAGCTGGAAGTTGGCCTCGTTGGACCGCAGCCAGACGCCTTCGCCGATGTCGAACTGCAGGTCGCGGACGGCGAGCGAATCGAGGAAACGGCTCTGGAAGTTGGCGCCCAGGGAGTACTTGCGCAGCGCGACGGTGTCGGCGAGGTCCCGGAAGAGCGGGTCCTCGAGGTTGACGATTTCCTTGGTGACGAGATCCGCGAAATAGATGACGCTGTTGGCGAGCCGGCCCCGGCCGGTGAGCACGGGATGGTCCAGCGTGCCGCTGAGCTGCAGGTTCCCCGAGCTTCGCAGCGTGAGATAGTCCTTCACGTCGATCAGCTCGAAATTCCGAGCCACCATCGCCAGGTTGAACACCGGGGTGGTCAGCCGCTCCAGCCGTAACCCGCCCCGAAGGTCGATGTCCCCGGTGCGGGTTCCGACGTGCAGGCTGTCGGTCAGGATGGAATCCTGGGCCAGCCGCAGCGTGCCGTTGATGTCTGCATAGCGCACGCCGAGCCCGGGCACGTAGGCGCTGCCGTCGACCAGCCTGGCCTGACCCGCGAGCCGGGGAGCCTCCCAGGTGCCTTCGACACGGGCGTTGACGTTGAGTAACCCGCTTACCTGCCGCAGGTTCGGGGTGAACGCCTCGGCCAGGGCGAGATTGATGCTGTCCCCGCGCACCACGATGTTGAGCGGCCCCGGCAGCTGCCGGCGGGGCACCGTCTGCAGCGCGAGGTCCAGCGGCAGCGTGAGATCCGCTTCCACGACCGGCTTCCCGGTGCGCCAGAAAGTGAGGTTGCCCTGCAGCGCCTGCTGGCGATAGTCGAACGCCGCGCGCATCAGCGGGGCCTGAAAGTCGCCGAATACCGGACCGGTAATGGTGGCGCTGCCGCGGATCTCGGGAGCCCGCGCGGTCCCGGCCAGCCGCGCATCGACGGCCAGCACGCCCCCGATTCCGGCGGTGTCCCGCTGCAACAAGCCGTAGAGATCGCGCAGCTGCACCCCTAACGCGGTCACCGCCAGCTCGGCCCGGCCGTTGCGCGGGAGCTCTCCGGCAAGTTGCAGGCTTCCCGAGCCATCGGCCGTGACGAAGCGGACCGTGTCGAGCGCCACGAGCGAGTCCAGGAGCCGGGCATTGAGGGGCTTTTCCAGCTGCCAGGCGCGGCCGAGCAGGTCCAGACGGATGCTGTCGGCGTGGAGGAGCCGGCCCCCGGGGATGTCCTGCAGGCGTCCAGCGGCGGAGAGCGCCGCCAGCTCCTTGCTGTTCACCGCGGCGTCCCAGCGTAGGGAGTCGGGACGGCCGCGCACCGCGCCGTGCACCTTGTCGAGAATCAGGGTCCGCCGCCAGAGCGAATCCGCCGTCACCTCGGCCGCGAGGGCGGAGCCCTGGGTGTTCCAGTCGAGCCGGCCAGCGATGTTCTTGCCGCGATAGGCGAGCCAGCGCAGCGAATCCAGCCTTCCGGTTCCCTGGATCCTGAGCGCGGCGAGTGCGCCTTCGAGCGTGAAGTCGGCTTTGCCGCCGCCGGCGAGCCGCGCGTCTCCCGCCGTGGTATCGCGGCTAAAGCCGGTCAGCACCGTGGCGAGGGAGTCGAAGCCGCTCAACTCCGGGGCGTCGACGTGGAACCGGAGCTTGCCGGTCTTGGGGGCAACCCAGCCGAGATTCCCGCCGCCCTGAAGCTGCCCGCCCTGCCAGAACACCCGCGCGGTATCGAGGGTCAGCACGGAGTCGGCCGCGTGCACCACGGCGAATGCCGAGTCGAGCCTGACTTCGCGAATGCGGCTCTCGCCGAGCCGGAGTGAAACGCTGCCCACCGGCGCGGTGGCGGAGTCGCTGCTGCCGCTGGCGAGCAGGGACCCCTGGAGCGAGGTGCTGGGGCCGGTGCCGGCGAGCGTGGCCCAGTCGAGCCCCTGAAACTTGAGCTGCAGTGAGTCGGCGCCCCACGTGGGCGCGAGCAGGGTGGCGTGGCCGTGCGCCTCGATGCGTCCTAACCCGCCCCCGACCAGGGCGTCCACGGCCAGGTGGTCGAGAAAACCGTTCAGCTTGACGCTGCCGCCCAGCGCGCCCTGGGTGCGCAGCCCGGGAAAGGCGCGCCGGATGCCGTCGAAGCGCAGCGAGTCGAGCACCACGTCGGTTTCCAGCCCGAGGAGCGCGCCGCGGGTGTCGAGCCGCACCGTGCCATTGAGCCGGCTGGCGGGACGGCCTTCATCCTGCTGTTCCACGCTGCCCTTGAAAGTGACGTTCTTGAGCGGTCCGTCGAGCGAGCCGCTCAGCCCCATGCGGCCCTCGAGAACGACCGCCGGGGCGAGCAGCCGGACGCTGCGCAGATCGAGGTCGGTCTGGCTCAGCTCCACGCTGCGGAACCGGATCCCGTCGCTGCCCCCCAGCCGCAGCTTGCCGTCGAGCGCGACATGGTTCCGGGCCCCCGGCACCTTGGCGTCGTCGAAAAGCCAGTCCAGCGACACCATCATGTCGTCGAAGAATCCATCGGCATCGAGCCGGCCGGTAATTCGGCCGGAGAAGGGCAGCGTGTCGAGATAGGGCCGCACCGCGTCGAGATCGAGGTTGCCCAGATTGACGTCGAGGTTCCGGAACCCTAACCCGCGATAGACGTCGCTGATCCCCACCAGCCGGCCGCTCACGCGGCTCTCGGCATCGCCCAGCGCCAGCTCGCGCACGTCGAACTCGGTGCGGGTCGTGCTGAGCGACGTCGCCTGGACCCGTCCCGAGCCGGTGAAGTCGGGGAAGCTCGGCGAGATGAAGCGGATGTCCCGGAGCGCCAGCCGCGGGGCCCGGAAGCTGAAATGGAAAAGCAACGTGTCCTTCGGCCAGTCGAGCCGCCCCGCGCCCTGCCCCGCCGTTCCCGGCAGCTCGAAGTGATCCACCTCGAAGAGCAGCGAATCCGCCTTGGTGCGGAGCCTCCCGCGCAGCGCCCGCACGTCGAGCGCCGGGTCGCTCACCAGGGCCGTGAGCCGGGCGATCTCGATCGTGATCGGCTGCCGATCGGGCGTCGAGATCCGGAGCAGCGGAAACTCCCCGTTGATGCCGTCGATGTGGCGCACCAGCTCGAGCCCCTCGGGTCCCGGATCGATCCGGCGCCCGGGTTTGCTGCGCTCGACCGCCAGCGCCGAATCGGCCTGTCGCGCGCCATGCAGGCGGCCGTCGGGATTCCAGGGCAGCCGGAGCGTCAGGTGCCCGTCCTCGACCAGGAGGTTGTTGATCTCGACCAGCGCGGGACGACCGCTGGGCGGCCCCTCCCCGAGCAGGAAGATCTCCTCGAGATTGAGGCGTCCGCTGCGATGCTTGATCAGGTGGATCTCGGGCCGGATCGCCCGGGCCGTCGCGAAGACCGCGCGCCCCGCGAGCAGATTGGTCAGGTGATAGCTGACGTCGACGTGCGGCACCGAGATCAGCACCGAACCGCTGGTATCCCGGATCACCACGCTGTCCAGCCCAAAGCCGGTGAGCCAGCCCCCGCGAATCGCTCCGATATATACGGAGCCGCGCACCAGCCGTGGCGACTCCGCCGTGAGCACCCGCGCCAGCAGCTGCCGCCCCGGCGGCGTAAAGAGCATCGCCCCGGCCACGCCGAGCGCCGTGGCGATCGCGCCGCAGAGCAGAATGAACAGGGAGCGTGCGATCGTGCGGCGCATCAGAACGGCTGCCCGATCGAGAACTGCCACACCAGCCCCCGCCCGGTCTTCCTGGTTTTCTGATAGTGGTCCTGAATCTGCACCAGGTCCCCGCTCGGCTCGATCTTGTACAGCCGGCCGCTGGGAAGCACGTGCCAGTTGTAGGCGGCGTCGACCCGCACCGGGCCCAGCGGCGTGACGAATCGCAGGCCAGCGCCGGGAGTAAACCGGAAAGCCGGCCGCGATCCCGCACCGCCTTCACCCCGCTCCCACACCGTTCCGCCGTCGATGAAAAACGCGAGCCGCAGTCGGTCCGTGAAGATGGGGGATGGCATCCGGAGCTCGGCATTGGCGACCAGGATCGAGTTGCCGCCCGTGGCCGCGATCCGCACCGAGTCTTCCGGCACGTTCCCGGCTGAATCGACCGCCGAGGCCTGCACTACATACACCAGCGGTCCCAGCTGGTTGCGGCTGTAGCCCCGCACGTCGTTGGGACCTCCCGCGTAGAAGCGCTGCTCCGGGGGAACGAAGTTGGAGACATCGCTGCCCAGCTCGAGCCGCGGCGCGAACACCATACCGGCCCGCGCGTGGAGGGCAAGCACGGAGTATCCGATCGGGATGTAGTGCGCGCCATCCATGACAAACCGCGTAAACTGTTCGACGCGGGAAGAACCCAGCAGCCGCGAGCTGTGGGTCACCTCGGCGGAGACGTTGGAGCCGCGGCTCGGGTCGAGCGGATTGTTCACCCGGACCCGGGTGAAGCCGAGGGTCAGGGTGCCGAGGGGACGGCGCTCCCGGAGCGACGCGACGTCCTGCTCGGTACAGGCGTTGAAGAACGCGCAGAAGGAGACCGCGTTCGCCTGGGTACGGCCCGAGGAGAGCCGGTAGGTCAGTGTGATGGGGATGCGGTCGGAGGTCTCCCGGGTCAGCGTCACGCTGCCACCGATGTCCTCCCGCAGATAGACCGCGAATTCGCTGCGGCGCTCGGCAAACAACGAGAGCGTCAGCGAGTTCGAGGGGGAGAGAAACACCGGCCGGCGGAACGAAGTCGTGATGTTGTAGTTCGCCTTCGCCGAGCCCACCGAGTCGTCCTTGAGCGCGGTACACAGCACATTCTGCTCGAGCCCGAAGTCGAACGGCTTCCCGACGCCGACCTTGGAGACCTGCGCGGAGACATCGAACACCTGACCGCTGCCCAGCGCGTTCCGTGCGGTCCAGCCCGTGCCGGTGCGGAAGCAGTCGTTGGTGCCGTAGCCCAGCGCCGCGCGAACCCGGTGAAAGGGACCTTCGATCACGGTGATGGTGACGGGTACGACCCCGGAACCCGGCACGAAGTGCGCTGTATCGAGGCCCACCGACGCGTAGCGGAACAGCTCGGAGCGATAGAGGTTGAGCTGGCTTTGCTGAATGTCGCGCTCGCGGTACTCGCGGCCCGGTCGGCTCGCGAGCAGGGAGCGCACGAACGCCGTGTCCACCCGGCGGGCGCCCTGCACGTGAATTTCTCCGATGACGGCCGTGACCCCGGGCTCGATGATCAGGGAGACCGAGGCCTGGCGCCGCGCGGTGTCCACCTCGAAGCCCTCCAGCCGCACCAGCGCCTCGGCGTAGCCCTGGTTGTGCATCCGGTCACGGAGCGTGTCGGCGCTGGCGTACACCAGGGTGCGGTCGAACGGCTCCCCTTCGCGGAGCGGCAAGTCCTTCACCAGATCCTGGCGTCCCGGCACCGAGTCGAGTCCCTTGATGACAAAATTCTTGATCAGGACCGGCGCGCCTTCGCGAATGGTAAAGTCGATGTAGGCGTCGTCCGTGGTACGAACCACGGCGGTATCGACCTGCACCTCGAGATAGCCGCGCGCCCGGTAGAAGAGCCGCAGCCTTTCGACGTCACGCTGCAACTCGAGCTCGTTCAGGCGGCGCTTTTCACCCAAGCCGATCCAGCTGATCGGCTTGAAGGTCGCGAAGTCGCTCGAACTCGTCGTGGCGATCGCTAAGCTGAGTATTACCGAAGAGAAAGAGTCATTGCCGTGGAACTTGAGCCGCCGCACCACCAGTCCGCCCTCCTCGGCCTGGGCCTGGGCCCGTCCGAGCATGGCGAACGAGAGAGCCGCGGCGAGCAATGCGGTCCGAACCTCGAATGACGGCACGGCGCAAATCTATTTGTCTTTCATGGCCTTACGCCACCGGCGCCGCACCGTTCGATCGCAGATTCCGGGGGTGTTGTGGTGGTGGGGACGACAGGACCCGCTGCTCCGGGAGATCGGAACCGGAGCTCAGCCCAGCTGCTGTGTCGCGAAGATCTTGAGCTCCGAGCTGTGCCCGGGGTTCACCTTGCGCTTGGGGTCGATGTAGTGGACCGCGTTGTTCACCGCCGTGCAGGCCTCCGCCACTCCGGTCGCGATCAGCTTGAGCTTGCCTTCATACGAGGCGATATCCCCGGCGGCATAGATGCCGGCGACGTTGGTGGACATCAGCCGGTCGACCTTGAGATCGGCCTTCTCCGTGTCCAGCCCCCATTCCTTGATCGCGCCAAGGTCCGAGTGGAACCCGAGCTGCGGGATGACGGCGTCGAAGGGGAGCGTGTCTTCCAGCTGGGTCTTGGTGTCGAGCAGGGTGACGCGCTCCACGCGCTCGGCGCCGTGAATCGCTTTCACTTCGCAGAAGGTGCGGACTCCCACCTTCCCCATGCGCTGCAGCCGCTCGATCTGGCGCACCGTGGCCGTATGCGCACGGAAGGCGTCACGCCGGTGCACCAGCATTACCGTGGCAGCGACGTCCACGAGGTTCATCACCCAATCGAAAGCGGAGTCGCCACCTCCGACCACGAGCACGCGGCGCCCGCTGAACGCTTTGGGATCGAGCACTTTGTAGTCGAGACCACGACCCTCCCAGATCTCCACGCCGGGCGTGGGTAACCTGCGCGCCT
Organism: uncultured Gemmatimonas sp.; assembly: GCA_964398345.1. Classification (GTDB taxonomy): domain Bacteria; phylum Gemmatimonadota; class Gemmatimonadetes; order Gemmatimonadales; family GWC2-71-9; genus JABFSM01. The sequence goes on from CAYNNS010000007.1 coordinate 20,749, forward strand.
CGAAGGCACCGATCCCGGCCGCGATCAGCAGCGTGCGGGTCGGGTACACGGCCGCGTCGGTCTCGAGCAGAAAGTGCCCGATGCCGCCGTCTTCCACCTTCTTGAGGCCGACGACCTTTTCGCCCAGGCGGACCTCGCAGCCGAATTGGAGTGCTTGCTCGGTCATCCCCTTGACCAGGTCCTTGGCGATGACGCGGGGGAACCCGGCCACATCGAAGATGAATTTCTCGGGGTAGAGCGCGAGGAGTTGCCCGCCGAGAGCCGGGAGCGCGTCGATGATACGGGAGGAGGCACCCCGCATGCCGGCATAAAACGCCCCGAACAGCCCCGTGGGACCGCCGCCGATAATGGTGATGTCGGTCAGAGGAAGACTCACGGCAACGAATATAGACTGCCACACCGCCGACCTGCCGCACTGCCGGACCGCGAATATCTTCTCTCAATGCGCATCTATACGCGAACTGGGGACCAGGGGGAGACGGGACTCTTCGGGGGAGGGCGCGCTCGCAAGGACGATCCGCGTGTCACGGCGTACGGTGAGGTCGACGAGCTCAATTCGGCGATCGGCGTGGCGCGCGCTGCCGCACCGGCCGAGCTCTTCGATGCCGAGCTGGCCGCTGTGCAGCGCGATCTCTTTGCGCTTGGCGGGTACCTTGCCACACCGGAACCCGCAAAGGTGCGGAAGGCGCTCGAGAAGGCGGAGCTGGCTCCCGCACGGGTCAGCGCGTTCGAACAGGCGATGGACGCCGCCGACGGCGAGCTGACGCCGCTCCGGGCGTTCATCCTGCCGGCCGGAACCCCGAAGGCCGCGGCACTCCATCTGGCTCGCACGGTCTGTCGGCGAGCCGAGCGCAGCGTCGTAACGCTGGCGCACGCGCAGGAAGTTCCGGAGCTCTTTCTCGTCTACCTGAACCGACTGTCGGACTATCTCTTTACTCTCGCCCGACTCGCGAATCATCGCGCCGGGCAGGCCGACGTGACCTGGTAGTGCAACCGCTCGTCGAAGTCTCCCACGCCACTGGGGCATACCCGGTATTCGTCGAATCGGGCCTGCTCGGCAACCTCGCCGCCCACGCCGCCAGTCTCCTCCCCGGCCGCAGACTGGCGGTCATCACGGACCGCACGGTAGGACGACTGGTCTCCCACAACCTCGAGGCGACCACGCTGGTCGTGGCCCCCGGGGAAGGCTCCAAGTCGCGGTCGCGCTGGAGCGCCCTGACCGATCGGTTGCTGGACCTGGGCTATGGGCGCGATGCCGGCATCGTCGCGATCGGCGGTGGAGTCGTGGGGGACCTCGCCGGCTTCGTGGCGGCGAGCTACCTGCGTGGTGTGCCCTGGCTCCAGGTCCCCACTTCCGTGATCGCGATGGTCGATGCTTCCGTGGGTGGCAAGACCGGGGTCAACACTCGGCACGGGAAAAACCTCGTCGGAGCGTTCCACCCGCCGGTGAGTGTGCTGGCCGACCCTGCCACGCTGCAGTCCCTGCACCCGGCGCACCTGGGCGCCGGACTCACCGAGGCGCTCAAACACGGCGTGGTTGCCGACCCCGAGTATTTCCGCTGGATCGAGGAGAACGCCGCGCTGTTGCTGGCCGGGGACCCCGCCCTGCTGACCGAGTTGGTCAAGACCAGCATCCGCATCAAGGCGGCGATCGTGAGCGCGGACGAGCGCGAGGCCGGCCGGCGCGCGGTGCTCAACGCCGGCCATACCGTCGGGCATGCCATCGAGCGCGTCACCAATTACTCCATGCTGCATGGGGACGCGGTGGCGATCGGGCTGGTCACCGAGGCGCTACTCGCCCACCGGCTGGGATTGGCCGAACGAGCGCTCGCACCACGAATCCGGCTCGCGCTTGAGAAGCTGGGGCGGCCGACGCTGCTCGACAGCGATTGGGAGGACAGCGCGTTACTCGACGCGATGGGCCACGACAAGAAAACGCGGAACGAATCGCTGCGCTTTGCGTTGCCGACAGGGATCGGAGCGATGGCTGGTGAAGACAGCAATTGGACGGTGCCAGTTTCGCTCGAGGTAATGCGCGATGTATTGGCGACCGCGAGGTCGACGGCGACGCTCTACTGAGTTTTCAACGCAATCACGTGTATTAGTATACTGGTCAACATATTGGTTTATATGGATTTAGATTGATTCTAACACACTTTCGTTGATAACCCTTCTGGGGAGAAAGTTGAGGAACTCGGGAACTGACTGAAGTGGAATGATTTGTGATGTGGAAGGTGTCAAAAGCTTGACCGTCAAAGATTTGTTCCTAGATTCGCTTCGGGTTCAGTCGGCCTCTCTGCAAGTCACGACCCGCCAATTCGCGGGCGCCAAGCGCAGCAAGTGCTCACTCAATTGTTCAAACATCGTGCGAGGTGGCATGCCACGCGTCCGCGCCCGAACTGCCCCTGCTTCGCCCCGCGCTCTCCATCGGGCTGCTCCCAATAACGCATTCGATCAGTACCTCCTCGATATCCGCAAGCTGCCGATGATCGAGGATCCCAAAGAAGAAATCCGGCTGGCACGGCGCGCGCGCAAAGGCGACCAGACCGCAATTGACCGCCTTGTCACCGCGAACCTGCGCTTCGTCATCTCTTACGTGAAGCGTTTCCAGGGACACGGGCTCGACCTCTCCGAGCTGGTCGCCATCGGCAACGAGGGGCTGCTCAAGGCGGTGCGCAAGTTCGACCCGGCACACGGCGTCAAGTTCATCAGTTACGCGGTGTGGTGGGTGCGGCAGTGCGTGCTCAAGGCCCTCGCGGAGCAAACCCGCACCGTGCGCATTCCGCTGAATCAGAACGCCGCGTTGATGAAGATGGCCAAGATCGAAAGTCTGCTGGCCCAGGAGCTGGGGCGATCACCCACCGATTCGGAGACGGCCCAGGTCCTCGAGGAGCCGGTCGAAACGATCCGGCAGGCGCGGCTGGTTTCCACGGTGGAGGTGTCCCTCGACGCCCCGGTCGAGCGACACGACTCGGGTTCCGCAACCTTCGGCGAGCGCGTAGCCGGGACCGGTACGGGAGACATCGAGGACCTCGTCGACACCGGTCTCCGCAAGGAATTCCTCTCCGCCTTGTTCCAGCGCTACCTCACTCCCCGCGAGCAGCGGATCCTCTCGCTCTACTATGGCCTGGAGGAGGGCAGCGAAGCCCTCACGCTCGAAGGCATCGGCGCGATGCTTGGTGTGACCCGGGAGCGGGTCCGGCAGATTCGCGAGCGGGCATTCGAGAAGCTTCGCAATGCACCGGAGGTCAAGCATCTGAGGAACTTCCCCAGCGCGGCGGCCTGAGTTCCGCACGGATGATTCCCTGGGGCCCGGAGCAATCCGGGCCTCGGTTGTTTCCGCCCCTCTGCCCCTCTGCCCCTCCGCCCCTCTACATTCCGCGAATGCTCCCGCTGTTCCCGCTGCGCGTCGTGCTCTTCCCAGGTGCCCTGCTCCCGCTGCACATCTTTGAACCGCGCTATCAGCAGCTGCTGGCCGATGTGGCCGGCGGCGACCATCGCTTCGGGCTGTTGCCACCCGGCGAGCACGGCGGGCTTCCGGCTCCGGGGACCATTGGCTGCTGCGCGCTGGTCCGGGCCATCCAGCCGCTCGGCGACGGCCGCTCGAACATCGTGGTCAGTGGCGAACGCCGCGTTCGCTTCCTGGAGCCCGCTCCGGCGGGGACCCCGTACCACCAGGGGATCGTGGAGTGGGTCGACGATCACCCGGACGTGCAGGTTCCCACGGAAGCGGACCTGCTCCAGCTCCGGACGCTCGGGACGCGATACGGTCATGCCCTGCACACCTTGGAGGATCAGGAGTACGCGAATCCCCTTCCAGTGTCCGCCACGGAGCTCACCTTCGAAGTCGCGGCGCTGCTCGAGTGGGACTTCGAGGCACGGCAGCGGATGCTGGAGATCCGCTCGGTTACCGAGCGGGTCGTGCGGCTGCTCCACGCGCTGCCGTCGCTCGTCACGAAGGCGGAAGCCCGCGCCGCCCAGCATGCTCGGGCGCGCTCCAATGGCCATGGGGTCATTTCGTGACCGCCGATCTCGCCGAGCAGCTGGGAAGAGTCGTGGGACCGCGCTGGGTGAGGCGCCGGCCCGCGGAGCTCCGCACCTTCGAGGCCGACGGCCTGCCGACCCATTCGGCACAGCCGCGGCTGGTGGTGATTCCAGGAACGCGCAGTGAACTGGTCGAGGTCATCAGGACACTGCACCGAAGGCAGGTCCCCTGGGTCGCGCGGGGAGCCGGCACCGGTCTTTCGGGAGGAGCACTCGCCGAAACCGACAGCGCGCTCGTGGTGCTCACGCGGCTCAACCACATCCTGCGGATCGACCCGGAGCGCCGGCGCGCCGTGGTGGAGCCGGGAGTGGTGAACGCGAGACTCTCCGAGGCCGCGCTTCCCTTGGGCCTGCACTATGCGCCCGACCCCTCGAGTCAGTCGGCCTGCACCATTGGCGGCAACGTCGCCGAGAACGCCGGAGGCCCCCATTGCCTCAAGTACGGCGTGACGACGAATCACGTCGTCGAGCTCGAAGTGCTGCTTCCCGAAGGATCCCTGGTGCGACTGGGATCCCCGCACGGAGAGCCCTGGGGACCCGACCTGGTCGGTCTCTTCGTGGGAAGCGAGGGTATGTTCGGGGTCGCGATCGAGATCACGCTCCGGCTGACGCCGCTGCCACCCGCGATTCGCACCCTGCTCGCCGACTTCCGGACGGTGCGCGCGGCGAGCGAAGCGGTCAGCGCCATCATTGCGCGGGGGATCGTGCCGGCGGCTCTGGAAATGATGGACCAAGCGTGCATTCGCGCGGTCGAGGCGTCGATCTATGCCGCCGGATACCCCACCGACGCGGGAGCGATTCTGCTGGTCGAGCTGGATGGGCAGCCGGTGTCGGTGGCCGCGGAGAGCGACGTGGTCGAGGCTCTCCTGCTGCTCTCGGGGGCTCGCACGGTGCGAGCGGCGTCCACCCCGGAAGAAAGGGCGCGGCTCTGGCAGGGGCGCAAGAAAGCCTTCGGCGCGGCGGGACGGATCGCGCCCGATCTCGTCGTCCAGGACGCGGTGGTACCCCGCTCGGCACTGCCGGACATCCTCGATCGGATCGGGGCGATCGGAGCGCGGTAACCGCTCATCCA
>CAYNNS010000008.1:0-8171 GCA_964398345.1 uncultured Gemmatimonas sp.
CGTGATGTCGGCGAGCTTCAGCAACCAGGTGCTGGCGCAGATCGAGCTGCACAGCCACGCCGGGAAGTACGCGAGGGAGGTCTATGTGCTACCCAAGCACCTCGACGAAAAGGTGGCGCGCCTGCACCTCGACAAGCTGGGGGTCAAGCTCACCCAGCTCACGCCGGAGCAGGCGAGGTACATCGGCGTGAAGGAGAGCGGTCCCTACAAGCCGGACCACTACCGCTACTAATCCGCGACGAATCCGCCGCGGGCCGCATCCGTAAGGACCGGATGCGCATCCCATTGCTGCTGGTGCTCGCCGCCTCGGTTCCCGCGGCGAGCGGCACCCCGGCCCCGCCGAACTTTGACGTCGAGCAGCTCGCTCCGGGCGTCTACGCCGTCATCCGGCGCGAGCCGCTCGCCATGGCCAACCACGCCAACAGCCTGCTGATCGTCACCGACAGCGGCGTAGTGGTCGTCGACGCGCAGTTTACCCGCGCCGCGACGCTCGAAGTGCTGGCCGCGCTGCGTCGCCTGACCCCGATGCCGGTGCGCTACGTCGTCAACACCCACTGGCACGACGACCACGTCTTCGGCAACCAGGTCTATCGCGACTCCTTCCCCGGCGTGCAGCTCATCGCGCAGGAGCACACCCGGGAAGACCTCGCCACGCTGGGCGCCGCCAACCGCAAGGGTCAGGTGAGCGGCGGGCCCAGCGCGCTCACCCTGTTTCACGGCCTGCTCGAGCACGGGTTGGCGCTCGACAGCTCGAGAGCGTCGCGCTCCGACAGCGCCGCCATGCTGAGCACCCTGGCGATGGCCCGGCAGTATCTGGCCGAGATGCCGGGATTCCGCGAGACCCTCCCGACGCTCACCTTCAGCGATCGGCTCACGTTGTACGCGGGGTCGCGCCGCATCGAGATCCTCTGGTTCGGGAATGGCAATACGCGGGGAGACGCGGTGGTCTGGCTGCCGGAGGAACGGATCGTGGCCACCGGGGATCTGCTGACCGCGCCGATTCCCTTCGCCTTCGGCTCGCACCTCGGCGCGTGGCAGCACGCGCTCGCCGAACTGCAGTCGCTCCACCCCGTGACCCTGGTGCCGGGGCACGGGCCGGTGCTGCACGACACCGGCTATCTGGAGCGCTTCCAGCGTCTGTTGGGTGCGGTCACGGAGCAGACCCGGAGCGCCGCCGCCCAGGGGGCGACGCTGGAGCAGGTGCGCCAGCGGGTTACTCTCGCGGAGCTCCGCCGGGAGTTTACCGGCGGCGACAAGTGGCTGGACTGGGCCTTTACCCGCTTCTTCGTGGGGCCGGCGGTCGCCATCGGCTACGCCGAGGCGACCGCCCCTCCCGGCCCACGTCCCTAGGGCTTCTTCTTCCCCAGCGAGCGGTAGTACTCCTCCACCAGCGCCCGGTACTCCGCCGGCGCCTGCGACGGCGCGCCCAGCGCGGGCCGGTTGTCGCCGTTCTTCCCTAACGCGCGGAACAGCCGGAATTCCCAGGTCTTGAGGCCTTCGATGACCGCGGCCTGCAGGTCGGCGACGTTCTTCGGGTCACCGAAGGGCCGCCCCGACTCGAGCTTGCGCAGATCATTGATCGCCTGGTCCAGCTCGCGGAGATCCACGCCGGGCTGCTGCGCCAGCTCGCGCCGCAGGCTCTCCGCCGCCTCGCGTCGCAGCCGGAATTCCCGGCTGAATTGCCGCACGTCACCGGGGGACAGCTGCCCGTTGCTCCCGCCGCCGTTGACGCCGCCGTTCGCTAACCCGCCAGTCCGCGGCGGACCGCCGGGCTGCCCGGCACCGCCGGCCTGACCTTGTCCCGCTTGCGGCTGGCCCTCGGCTCCCGGCTGTTGTCCCCCCGCGCCCTGCGGCCTGCCGCCTGCCGCCTGTTGACCGCCTCCTCTCTCCTCCCTCCTCCCTGCTCCCGCCTGACCCCGATCGCTCACCCGATCCCGGAGCGACTCCAGCCCCTGCACCAGCTCGCGCGCCCGCTCGAGCGCCTGGTCGCGCTTGCCTTGGGCCGACTCGGAGATCGCTCCAGCCGCCTCGCGCAGCCGTTCTTCCACGGTCCCCAGGTTCTCGCCGATCTGCTCCTCGAAGCGCCGCGAATACTCGGGCGAGTTGCCGCGCATCACGTCCTTGGAGTAGAGAATCCGGTCGTGGATCCGCGAGTCCTGAATCGCCTGAGCCGCCTGGCCCACCTTGCCCGCGGCGCCGGGCTGCTCGGTGCGCGCTTCGCGCGCCACCCGCTCGGCATCGGCCTGGAGGCGTGCGACATCGTTGGCGAGCCCGTCCTTCTTCTCGTCCAGCCGCCGGAGCTGCTCCGCCTTGTCGGCGAGATTGCCGTTCTGGCCCACACCCTCCACGCCTTTGGCGATTTCGCGCTGGCGCGCGCTCAGGTCCTGCGCCCGCTGCTGCAGCTCGCGGATCCCCGCGCTCTGCTGGCCCGAGCGGGCATTCTCGAGATCCCGGCTCGCGTTACGCAGCCGGTCGAGGGCGTTGCCGCCCTGTGAGGTCGCCCCGCTGGCCGCGCGGCGCATGGCATCGGCCGCCTCCTGGAGCCGCCGCGCCACCTCGTTGAGCTGTGGCGTGTTCTGCTCGCGCGCCAGGCGTTCGAGCCGCCGCGCTTCTTCTTCGGTCTGCCGTGCCAGGTCGCGCTGCGCGCTGCCGCCGCCCCCGCCGCCCCCGTTGGACTGCGGCGAGCGATCGCGCAGCGCGTCCGCCATCCGCTGCGCGCGCTCGTTTTCCTGTTGCTGGCGGCTGGCGAGCTGCCGCAGCCGCTCCGCCGCGGCGTCCACTTCCTGCTGCGCGCTCTGGCTCCGCTGCTGCTGCACCGATTCGTACTGGTTGCGCAGCTTGTCGGTCTCGAGCTCGAAGAGATCGGCCAGGTCTTCGGCGCGCTGGTTCCGCGCAGTGCCTCCTCCACCTCCGCCGCCTCCGCCCATCTGCACCTGCACGTCGCGGTAGACCGCCTCGGCGCGCTGCAGCCGTTGCAGCGCGCGTTGCTCGGGCGGCAGCGCTTCGCGCGGCGTGCCCTTGCCCAGGTTCTCCTCGGCCGAACGCATTTCGTCTTCCGCGGTGTCGAGCTCCGCCTGAATCAGCGCGAAGGACGTATCGCTCGCCGAGATGCCGCGTTCCTGCAGCCGGCGCACCAGGCCCGCGACGTCCTGGCGCAGCTTGCCCTGCGCGATCGCGAGCGTGGTGAGGTCTTCGCGTCGCTGTTTCTCGGCGCGGCGGGCGCTGTCGCGCAGCGTGTTAAACGTGCCGGCAATGACGTCCCGCTCGCGCGCGGTGAGCCCCTCCGGTGATTGCGCCCCTCCCCCACCACCGCCGCCGCCGGACTCCGCCTGGTGGTAGTCCTTGCCGAAGGGCCGCACCTCGAGGAAATAGATGTCGCTCGACCCGGTGCCGCCCGCGGCGTCCTTCGCGACCGCGTGATAGGAAATCAGATCACCGGGTTTGAGCCCCAGCTCCTCGAGGAAGAGCGTGTGGGCCGCGCGCAGCTCCGGCGAGCGGCGCGCTGCCGCCGAATCGCTCAGCGAAACCCGCTGCTCGGCGCCCCCGTTGACCGAATAGAGCAGCGCGAGGCCGGTGACCCCGTAGTCGTCCGAGGCCTTGATCGCGATACTCACCTCTTCGACGTTGGTGACCTTGGTGTCCCTGCCAGGCTTTTCGATCGACACGGTCGGCGCCCGGTCGTCCAGGGCTTCGATCACGTACTGCACCGACCCGGGGACCGGCGTCCCGTCCGGGGCCACGAGGTCCACCTGATAGAAGCCGTCGCGGGTTATGCGGAACGCGCCGCTCCAGCGTCCCAGGCTGTCCCGCTGCAGCGGCACGGTGGCGCCGCCGTCCAGCCGCACCGCCGCACTGGCGGCCTGGCGGGTCAACCGGGCGTGGAGCGTCACCGTGGTCCCCACCAGCGCGGCGACGTCTCCGGCGGGATCGAGTTTCTCGGTGGACAGCCCGGTATAGGCCGGAAAGCGCAGCTCGGCGGAGAGCCGTTGCACCGTCGGGAGATCGGTAATGCTCAAGTGGAACGCGGGCGACTTGACTCCGTTGGCTTCGACGAAATAGTCCGTGGCGGTGGTGAGGTCGAAGAGCCGCGCGGTGAACTCCGCGGCCGCCGAGTCGCGCAACATCGGGATCCGGGTCCATTCGGTAGCGCTGTCGGCGCGGAGCACCAGCTCCGCGGCTTCCGCCTCGAAGCCTCGCAGGGTAGCGCGCACTTGAATGGCGCCGCCGCGCGGAACCGCGGCGTTACCGGGCTGGACCGCGACGAAAAACGCCGGGGCGGCGGCGGCTTCGGACCACGGGATGAACAGCAGGCGCGCGGTGTCGCGCAGGATCTGCGGGCCCGCGAGCACCACGGCCGCGGTCGCGGCGGCCGCGGCGGCGAACCAGCCCGCGGCCCGCCGGATTCTCGGGCGTTCGATGCCCCGGCTCGACTCGACCCGGGAGAGCTCGGCCAGCGCGGTCTCGACTACGCGGGCCGAGAGCGCGGGGGAGGGGCGTTCCTCCTCGGGGACTTCGAGCTCGTGGACCGCACTCACCAGCGCCTGCTGGAGCTCCGGGGCCTGCTCTTCGGCGTAGAGCGCGAGGCGCGCGGTGTCGTGGCGCGCGAACAGCGGCCCCAGCAGGTAGCGTACCAGCGCCGTGGCAATCAGGACGTAGCCCAGCACCCGGATCGTGACCACGGCGTTGGAGCCCGCGCCGAAGAGCACCGTCAGCAACGCCCCGGCCAGCAGCGCGAGCAGGGCTGCGGCGAGCAGCTTCGCGCCGCCTTCCAGGAGCAGCCGGTTCCTCAAGCCCCGGCGCAACCGCTGCACCGTCAGGTGCAGGGCACGATCCGATTCACTCATGGGGATGTCCTTTCCGGCGGCGCGGGCAGCACCTGGGCCGCGGTGCCTCTCCAACCGCGATTGGCGACGACGGTTTCCGTGACCAGCAGCACAGCCGCGAGCACCAGGAGCGCCCGCCAGAGCCGCTGCTCTCCTTCGCGCTCCGCCGGCGCCGGCTGCGCGAGCGCCGGCGTGGCGGTCGAATCGCTCTGCCGGACGCCGAGCAGCAGCTCGCGCGGATCGGCGGGGGTGAGGTCCGATTCGGCGGGGGCCGGGTTAGCGGCGAGAATGTCCACCGGCTCGCCGGCGGCGCGACCCGCGTACACCTGATAAAACCCCGCTTCGGTCAGCACCAGCGTGCAGGCCCCCGAATCCAACGCCGGCCGTACCAGCGAGCCGCTCGGCAGCGCGACGACCGGGTCCTTCATCCCGCTGGGAACACTGCCGGTTTCCCCGGTGGTGCGCCAGAGGGGTGCGACCTGATGACCCGCCGCGTGCACCACCAGCCGGCGCAGAAACGGCAGATACGCCGGTTGCAGCGGGAAATCGCCGCTCAGCCCGTCGAGCGGCGCGGCGAGCAGCAACACCCGGCCGCTGCCGAGCCCGCGCTCGAGCAGCGCGGGGGCGCCGTCATCGAACCGCGCCAGCACCTCTACGCCGGGTCCCGGCTCGACGCGGGGATAACGCAGGAACCGCGCCGCGCCGAGCGCCGCCCCGCCGCCTTCGCGGAAGGGGGCAAAGATCGGATGGTCGAGCGACACCTCACCGAAGCTCCCGCCGCGGTCCGCGAGTCGCTCGATGGTTCCGCGCAGCACCGCGGGGAGCAGCGCATTACCGCTGGAACGCGCCGCGAGCCGGGACGCCGCGGCGACCAGCACACCGCCGCCGTTCCGGGTCCATTGCTCGAGGGCGGCGCCGGCGGCTCCTCCGGGAACCGGGGTATCGAAGAACAGCGCCACCGCCGCACCGCGGAGCGCCGCGGCGTCGACGGCGGCCCGGCGCTCCAGCGCGATGCGCGGCTCCCGGCCGATACCTAACGCGCGCTCGAGAAAGAGCGTCTCCTCGGGGCCGGCTCCCGCCGGCGAGACCAGCAGCACCCGGAGCCCCTGTTCGGCGGGCACCACCAGCCGCAGGCTGTCGTCGGCGCTCAGCGCGTCGGGGCTCAAGCTCAGCTCCGCCTTGGCGCGCCCAGCGGCCAGGGGTACCGCCTCGAACGCCGCGGTGACCGCGCCGTCGGGGGGGAGGGTCACGTCGCGCGCGGCCGCGGGACGGCCGTTGATGCTGAGCGACAGCCGGGTCCGCTGCGGGCTGCCGAGCTCGTGGCTCAGCAGCCGGGCGGACACCAGCAGCGTGCTGCGGTCACCCGAGGCGACGCGCTGCACCTCGGCGCCTACGATGGCCGTGTTCGCCCGCTTCGTCGCCGTCACCGGGACCGCGCGCACCGTGATGCCCGCGGGCAGCTCGAGACCCGCCAGGCCGCTGAGTCCGCTGCGCTGCAGGTCGGTGATGACCAGCAGCTCACCCGGCGCGCCGGTCGCCGTCGACAGCACCTGCCGCCCGGCGCGGAGCGCGGCGGCGTAGCGGGTCGCCCGTGCCGTGGGTCGCGCCGCACCGAGGGCGGCGAGCACCGCGCCGTGATCCGCGGTGAGCGGCTGCGCGACCTCGGCCTCTTCGTCGAAGAGCACCAGCGCGGCCCGGTCCTGGGTCCGGAGCGCAGCGATCAGCCGCCGCGCCGAGTCGAGCGCGGCGGGCCAGACCTCGCGATGGCCCATGCTCATCGAGCGATCCAGCAGTAGCACCACCGCGCGGGCCGGGGCCGTCGCGGCGGTCACCGCGGTCTTGCGCAGGAAGGGCCGGGCGAACGCCGCCACCAGCAGCGCGAAGACACCGGCCCGGAGCAGCAGCAGCAGCCAGTCGGTCACCCGGCGGCGGCGCGCGGTGCGGATCGGAATGCGGCGGAGGAACATCAGCGAGGGGAAGCGCCGCGGGCGCTCCCATTCCCGCTGCCGCAGGTGAATGAGCAGCGGAATCAGCAGCGCCGCTAACCCGGCAAGGAACGCGGGGACCAGGAAGGCGAGGCCCATCAGCACACCCGGCTGCGAGCCAGCCGCTGCTCGAGGTAGGCGTGCAGCGCGAAATCCAGCGGCTGCTCGGTTGAGAGCGGCACATAGTCGACGCGGTCCTGCGCCAGCCGGCGCGCCAGCTCGCGGCCGTGCTCCTGCACCGCGGCCTGATACTTCTGGCGCATCGCCTCGGTGCGGAGCGGCAGCCGCTCACCGGTCTCGAGGTCCTCGAAGGTCGCGGCGCCGTCTCCCGGCAATTCCCGCTCGGCGGGGTCGAGCACGTGGAACAGCACCACGTCGTGCCCGCGCGCGCGCAACGCACCCACCGCGCGCTGCACCTGCTCGGGATCCTCGTAGCAATCCGAGATCACCACCACGATCCCCGCGCGATTCATCAGCCGCGCGGCGCGTTCCAGCACCGGGGCAAAGCGGCCCGAGCCGCTCGCCCGGGCGCGCCCGAGCGTGTAGAGGATGAGCTGCAGGTGACGAGTAGAGGGCGGCACCACCTCGAGCAGATCGCCCGCGAAGGTGACCAGGCCCACCCGGTCACCCTGGCGTTGCGACAGCCAGGCGAGCGAGGCCGCCAGGAAGCGTCCGTAGTCGAATTTGGTGACCGGTCCGCTCCCGAAGTCCATGGAGCCCGACGCATCCAGCGCGAAGGTCACGGAGGCGTTGGTGTCGGCCTCGTATTCCTTGACGTAGAAGCGATCGGTCCGGCCGAACACCCGCCAGTCGATGCGCCGGATGTCGTCGCCCGGCTGATAGGCACGGTGTTCGGCGAAATCGAGCGAAAGCCCGACCTTGCGGGCCCGGTGCAGTCCGTGCATGAAGCCGTCCACCACCGTGCGCGCCAGCAGCGGCAGATCGCCGATCCGCGCCAGAAGCGCGGGATCGAGCAGGGCGGCCGGTGCGACGGCGGTCATCGGCTCAGAGGCCCGAGCGCGGCGTCGGCACCGCGGCGAGCAGCCTTTCCGTCAGCTGGTCCGTCGTAACCCGCTCCGACTGGGCCTGGAAGTTGAGCAGCAGCCGGTGCCGGAAGACGGCGGGTGCGAGCGCCTTGATGTCCTCGAAGCTCACGTGGGCGCGGCCCGCCAGCAGCGCGCGCGCCTTGCCGCCCAGCACCAGCGCCTGGGGAGCCCGCACGCTCGCGCCGTACGCCACGAACTGCCTGATGAAGTCGGGCGCCCCCGGCTCGACGGGGCCCGACAGCCGGGCCAGCTTGAACGGGTAATCCAACACGGGGACCCCCACCCGCCCCCCCCCCCCCCGGCCCCGGGACGCGAGG
>CAYNNS010000008.1:8181-15102 GCA_964398345.1 uncultured Gemmatimonas sp.
AGGGAATTGGAAGCGGTGCGTCGCGTCCTGACGAGCGGTTGGGTGGTCCAGGGCGCGATGGGGCCCTGGGTGCCGAGGACGAAGAACGGCGGCTCCGGCCCGTAGGTCTTGCCCTGCACCGTCACCCGGTGCTCCTGCATCGCCTCGCGCAGCGCGGCCTGGGTCTTGGGCGGCGTACGGTTGATCTCGTCGGCGAGCACGACATTGGCGAAGATCGGCCCGCGCATGAACACCAGGTGCCGGCGCCCGGTCGCAGGATCGTCCTGGATGACGTCGGTGCCGGTCACATCCGAGGGCATCAGGTCGGGTGTGAACTGGATGCGCGAGAACTTGAGATCGAGTGCCTGGGCCAGCGAGTGCACCAGCAGCGTCTTGGCGAGTCCCGGCACGCCGATGATGAGGCAGTTCCCCCCGGCGAGCAGGGCCACGAGGGTCTGGTCGATCACCGCGTCCTGTCCCACGATGATCTTGCGCAGCTCGGCCAGTACCCGGCCGCGGGCGGCGTGCAGCCGCTCGGCCAGGGCGACGTCGTCGAGGTCGTCGAGCGCGGGGGGTGAGGTCGTGACGGTCACGCGGGATCCTTTCAGCGGGAGAGCGCGTAGATGATGTAGTTCACGCCCAGCTTGTACGCCTCGTTGGTCAGGTCGATCGGGAAGAAGCCCTCGTCGGAGAACTCCCAGTACTCGCTCACGTCGTAGTCGTAGTTGATGATCGCCATGAGCCGCTTCTTCGGATCGTTGTCCACGAACAGGCCGTAGAACTTGGCGGTAAGCCCGCTGTAGTACGGGTGCGTGAAGTCGATCGAAGGAATCTTGTAGAACGAATCGAAGATCGGATGGTCCGCCGTCAGCGGAATCGGGTGCAGCATGGGGAACACCCGCTTGAGCTGCTCCTCGAAGTTGTACCAGTGGTTGCCGACGAAGTCGTCGACGATCAGGAAGCCGCCCTTGAGCAGATAGTTGCGCATTCCCACGACTTCCTGTTCGCTGGGCATCCAATAGCCCGGCTCGCAGAAATACGCGAAGGGGTACTTGAAGAGCTCCGGGTCGTCGAACGTCACGATGGCGCTGACGTCGGTGCGCACCCGCATCGAGGTCAGCTCCTGCAGGATCTTGGGAAAGTGGAAGTCGGAGCGGGGGTAATCGTGGCCCCACTTGACGTCATAGTACTGGCCGTTCTGGATGCAGCAGGTCTGGGTGAAGCGGATGCGCGCGTAGGTGAAGCGGCCGTCGTACGGCGGGTTAGGCGGCGCCGTCAGCGCTTCGCCGCCGTTCGGCCCGCGGCCAAAGCGCTGCGCCGTCAGCGGCCCCGCGCCCGCCAGGACAAGAAGACTGATCGCTGTTAGCCGACAGCCGATCGCTCTCATGGTCGTCTCCCGCTCAGCTCCACCAGCAACGCCTGCGCCTTCTCGAATCCGGGCGCGGCCTCCAACACCCGCAGGATCTCGCGCCGTGCCGCCGTGGAATCTCGCGCCATCCAGAGCGCCCGGGCCAGCTGATAGCGCGCCTCCAGCGCGTCGGTCGGCCCGAGCGCGAGCGCGGCCCGTCGCTCCCGCACCATCCGCGCCCCGTCGCGCAGCCGCTCCGCCGCGTCGGCGAGCCGGGCGTGCAGCGCGGGGTCCTGCGGCGCGATCCAGAGCATCCGCTCGAGCGCCGCTGCCTCGCCTGGAATGTCGCCCAGCTGAAGCCGCAGCGTCGCCTCGTCCGAGTTGGCCTCCCAGGCCGATTCATCCAGCGCGGTATAGCGTGCCAGCGCCGCCACTGCGCCCTTGAGGTCGCCCTGCTCCCGGAGGATCCGCGCGAGCAGCAACGGGGGAGCATCCGGCCCGGTGTATTCCGGGAAGAGTCCCCCCGCACGCTCCAGCGTGGCCTTCGCCTCGGTCAGCTGTCTGGCGGCGAGCTGCTCCTTGCCCTGCTTGAGCGCGGCTTCAAACGCACCGTCCGCGGGACCCTTGCCGTCCCAGGCTTGCACGGCGAGCAGCGGTCCCGCAAAGCGCGAGTGTACCCAGCTGTCGAAGCGATGCACCAGCTCCGGCTCGCCGAGGCCGAGGACTTGCCGCACCACCGCCGGGGTCGCCAGACCAGCGCGGTAGGCCCGCAGCATGCCGACCAGCGCCGCCCTGCCCCACTGGCGCTCGATCATCTCACAGAGCAGCGAAGCCTGGTAGTAGCTGAAGCCGATCTCCGCCGGATGCGAGGGCCGCACGAAGCCTTCGTTGAGCCGGTCGACGGCGAGCAGCTTGTTGCCCTTGAGCGCGGCCAGGAAAAGCGGCGAGGGCCCCATGCCCCAGCCGGCGCGCGCGCGCCGCTCCTCCAGCACCGACAGGCCCTCCGAAAACCAGCGCGGCACCCGGAAGTTGGAGAGGCCCAGCGTAAAGGCGTGGGTCAGCTCGTGCCACGCGGTCGAGCCCCAGTTGAAGCTCCCGACCTCGCGCGCCGCGGGGCCGTCCATCGCTAACACGGATCCAAAGCTGACGCCGAGCGCGCCTAACCCGGTGAGTCCCGCGGTACGCACCGAGAAATCGGCGGAGCGCCGGTACAGCTCGATCCGGACTGGCGTGGGCGCGCGATACGCGTAGCGCGTGGCCAGCGAGTCGTACGCCTCCTCGAGCAGCGGCCCGAGATACAGACCCAGCAATTCGGCCTCGTCGGCCGGGGCCACGATCTGGAAGCGCGCCGTGCTGATCGTCCGGAAGCCGCGCAGCTCGTCGAGCAGGTCGAGGGTGTTCTTGTACCAGATGTGGAAAGGATCCCGCGCGAAGGCGCGTTCCAGGTGCGCGCGGCCCGCCTCCATCACGCCGAGCCTGAGCTCATTGATTCCCAGGACGCCGAGCGCCGGAGCGGAATTCGAGTCGAGCGCGACGCCCGCTCGGCCGAACGTCACGGCCTCAGCGTAGCGGCGGTGTCGCGCCGTCGCTTCCGCGATTGCGGCGTAGAACTCCGCCGGCCGGGGCTGGACCCGGGTCACTCCGTTCTTCGCGCGGTCCAACCCCGCCGAGTCGCCCCGCAGCCACGCCGTGGCGCCGAGCACCGCCCACCCCTCCACGGACGCGGAGTCGCTGGCCAGCGCCCGCGCCGCGAGCGCCGCCGCAGAGTCGTACTCCTCGGCATCGAGCGTCATGCCACCCAGCAGCGCCAGGGCGGGCGCCGAAACCGGATTCTCGGCGAGGCTCCGCCGCACCGCTTGGGCGGCGCCGGGATTGCCCGAAAAGGCGAGTACCCTGGCCAGACCGAGCAGCGCGCGCGGCTGTTTGGGGCTGCGAGCCAGCACCGCTTCATAGCTCGCCTGCGCATCGGGCGCGTTGTAATGCTCGAGGAAGAGGTCGCCGGTGCGAAGCCGCGGCTCGATCGCGCCGGAATCCGCCGCCACCGCCCCGTCGAACGCGCGCAGCGCGGCGCGCACCGCCTCGGGATCACCCTCACCGAGAATGACGTAGGCGCGGCCCGCCGCCGTCTTGTCCTCGGCGGACCAGCGCGCGCCGTCGCTTTCGTACGCCGTCGCCAGGGCAGCGGCGAGACGCTGCGCGCTCGCGCGATCGCCGCGGCGCGCAGCGAGCTCGGCGGGTCCGGCCGCCGCACTGCGCGCCCCGGGAAGCCTGCCGCGCACCGCGCTCTGGAATACCGAGTCGGCCTGCGCCAGCTTCCCCTCGAGGGCGAGCACGTCGCCGAGCGCCACACTGAGCGCGGCGCCGCCGCCGCGCGCCTGGCGCTCGGCTTCGGCGAGCCGTCCGGCTGCTGCCAGCGCGCGGACCTGCTCCGCCGAAGAATTCCTGACCTGACGAGTGGGCGCACTGCCGGAAAAGAGCGCCAGCAGCGCGATGGCGACGCCTTTCACCACTCCGCTCATGGCCTGCGTCCCTCCGCCGCTCTGATCGCCGCGGTCTTGTCGGCCAGCGCGAGCAGCAATCGGGTCAGCTCCTTCTCATAGGCCAGCGAGTCGAGCTGGCCCTTCCTGCGTCGCAGGGCATCGACCTGGGCCTCGAGCTCACGGCGTTCGTTGTAGAGCGCCGCAACGCGCGGGTCGCTCGGCGGCGCCTGCGTCCCAAAGGCGATGGTGCGTGCCAGGGCGGAGTCGGAGAGCTGCGCGTGCTCGGTCTGCAGCGTGTTGCGGGTCTGATAGCTCCTGGCAACCTCGCGCCGGGCAAACTGAAACGCTTCGAGCACCGTCACCCGGCCGTCCTTGTCGGCATCCGCTTCCCCGCTGCTCAAGCCGCGAGCGAAGTGCTCGGCAAACGTCGTTTCGTTCCGCTCCAAGGCGCTCTTGGTCGCCGTGATCACCACCCGCTCCGAGTCGGCGAGGGCGGCGAGAAAATCGCCGCTCCCGCTTGCGGCATTCACGAACACCGTGAGGCGCCCCGCCAGCAGGCGCAGCCAGCCCGCGAAGTCCGTCGCGCTGGCATCGGGCCCGGGCAGGCTGACCCGCGAGTCACCGCCCTCTCCGCTGCCATGCCCGATCAGCACCACCAGCACGACGTCGCCGGGCGCGGTGCGTCGGGCCAGTGTCGCGAACGCCGCGGCAACGCCTTCGCGAGTAGCCTTGCCGCGAATCCGCGCCGCATCCTGCGCGGGATCCTCCGCGAGGTAGACCAGGTTCGAGTCGCCGGCCCCCCAGCGTGCCTTGGCCGCGTCATAGAGTGCGGATGCCGTAGCATGGAAACCCGTCGCGAATCGGGGGTCGCCCGAGAGCCCCGTCACGATCAGGACGTGCGTCGCGGGCGCGCCGCTTTGAGCCCAGAACCCGGAGCCCAGAGCCCAGAGCACACAGCCCACGCGCATTACGCCAGTCCCCTGCGCCGGCGATAGCCCCAATCGGCGCCGAGCAGACCCACCAGCAGCAGAAACACGAGCGGCATATCCCAGAGATCGCGCGACTCGCGCACGGTCACGCCGCTCTCGGTATAGATCACGTCATCCGCGAGCTTGCCGGCGTCGGCGAGGGGGTAGTAACGGCCGCCGGTCTCACTCGCGATCCGCCGGAGCAGCGGCGCCCGCAGCTCGGCTTGCTCGACGTCGGCGCCGGAGTCGTCCACCAGGAGCGCCGCGGGCGCCGCGCGTGCGGTGTCGCGCCCGCGGCGGGCTTCCGCCTCGATCCGGTACATGCCGCGCTCTTCCGCCACGAAGCTCCCGTCATAGCCGCCGTCGCCCCGCATCGTCCAGCTGAGCGGCTGCTCGATGGTCCGACCCGACGGAGTGAGGACGCGCGCCAGCACCTGGGCGTCATTGGCGTCGAGGTAGGTCTCGTCGGTCACCCGCGCCTGCAGCGTCACCGGCTCGCCCGGCGCCACGCGCGACGGGCTCGCCGCGATCTCGACCCGCTCGGGCACACCATCGAGCGACCACCGGAGCAGCTGCCGCCAGAGCGTTTCGTGGGTCTGGTCCTCCACCGGAATGCTGGCGTGCATCTGCCAGAGCCAGGTGTCCTGCACGCCGAGCAGCGCGACGTTGCCGCGGCCGTAGCGCTGGATGGCGAGCAGCGGCTGGTCGGCGCCACCCTTGAGCGGCCGCCCCGAGAGCAGCACGGTGGCCCCGGGCTTGAGCTCCCCGAGCTGGTTGACCGAGGTGAGCGGCGGCAGCGAATCCCAGTGACCCACCGCCGCATCGGTGGCGCCGAACTGGAGGATGGGGTGCACCCGCCCGGCAGCAGTAACCCGCGCGCTCAGCTCGGTGGCCGCCGCGGCCGAATCGGTAATGGGGGGACGCTCGAGGCTCACCGGCAGGACCTCGGCGAGCGGTGTGGCGGCGTAGCCGCCTTCCGCCAGCGAGCCCCGCCCGCCCAGCACGATCAAACCGCCGCCCCGCCGGCTCACGAAGTCGCTCAGCATGCGCAGCTGATCTCCGGTGAAGAACGACGCCTCGATGCTGCCCAGCACCATGGCCCGGTAGCGGAACAGCGCCTCGCGCTTGGTGGGGAAGCCTTCGGCCAGCTCCAGGCTGTCGTCCACGCCGAGTCGCAGGAATTTCCCCTTCGCGCTGCGCAGCAGGGTCACCAGCTGGATCCCGCTGTCGGGCGCGACCGCGCGCCGCAGGAAGGCCAGCTCGGGCCGCGGCTCTCCCTCGATGTAGAGAATCTTTTCGGGACCGGGGCGCACCCGCAGCACGGCGTGGTATTCGTTGTTTTCGGTGACGATCTCGCCCGGCACCGGGCGGACTTTGAAGCTGAGCCGGTGGGAGCCCTCCTTGAACGGCGGCAAGCGCAGGCTCACGCGAGCCAGGTCGCCGCGGTCGGGCACCGGCACGCTGCGCTCCACCACGACCCGACCCTCGTCTTCCCCGGTGAGAGTCACGCTCTGTCCCGCGAGTCCTCGCACCCGCAACGCGACTTCGGCGAGCACCCCCGCGCCGGCCAGCGCGCTCGGGGGCAGGGCCACCCGCTCGATCGCGAGGTCCTTCTCGAAGCGCTCCTTGCCCACGCCGACCGTGTAGACCGGCACGCGCCGAGCCCGCAGCGCGAGCAGCGGCGCGGTGAGGTCGGCGCCCGCGTTGTCGGCGCCGTCGCTCACCAGGATCAGTCCCGCGAGCGGGACACCCGCCAGCTCCTCGCGCGCCGCCTCGAGGGCCCCGGCGAGATCGGTGCGCGAGCCCGCGCCGCGGAGCTGGGCGGCACCGGTGACCGGACTCGCGTCGGCGGCGAATCGGAAGTAGCGGAGCACGAAGTGAAGCCCCAGACGCCGGCTGAGGCTGGGGCCGGAACCACCAAATGCACGCCGCCCCGCATCCACCCGCCGATCCAAGAGCTCCATCGCGGCCGCATTGGAGATTCCGTAACCATAGCGTGATTTTACCAAGCGCCGCGGAACGTGGGAACTCGGCGGGCGCGTCGTTCGTTCTTTCTTCTGCATCGCCGTCCGCGCGGTTTTCCGTCGGGCCTCGACAAATTCGGCAAGTCCTGTTATAATGGGTTCATGATTCGCCCAGTCCCAGC
>CAYNNS010000008.1:15112-24458 GCA_964398345.1 uncultured Gemmatimonas sp.
CAGCCGCATGCTGCGAGAATCGTCGAGCACGATGCCGAGCACATTGCGCTGCGGCACCGCACTCGAGAGCAGCAGCACCGGGCGGAGCAGGCACACCGCGAGGAGCAGGAAGACCGCGGCGCGCAACGAACCCAGCACCAGGCGGTCGCGGAGGGGCGCGGGGGTGCGCAGCCGCGTCAGCGCCAGGCCGAGCAGCAGCAGCGCCACCAGCACGCCACCCAGCAGGATCGGGACCGGGATCGCGGGCGCGAGCGAGAGGATCCCCCGCTGATAAACTCTCGGCGGATACTTGAAGAGGAAGGCGAGAAGCGGCTCGAGAAAGCGTTCCACGATGGCGGTCTGCGGCGGCCTGTCTCCAGAGTACGACCGGGGCAGGCCAACCGCTGATCCGGGTCGCTGGGAACGCGCTATCTTGCTGTCTAGATCACTCGAATCAGATACTCGACCGACAGCATCACGCTCCAGAGGCGGGAGCCGTCGAAGGGTGAGGTTCGCAGCGTGGCACCCGACTCCACAAGGTCCCGGAGGCTGCGCGTCAAGCGGATGCCCAGCGCGAGCTGGCGAATCTCGACACCCAGGCCCCCCATCAGGCCCACGTCCACTTCCTGGTAGACGGCGGGAATGAAGGATTCGGAGCCCGGGTTCGAGCTGCCGGAGGTGAGGTTGCAATCGGCGGGCTGAACCGTGCCGTCGTCACGGGTGACGGTACGCCGGCAAGCCAGCCGGAAGCCGCCGTAGGGTCCCAACTGAAAGAACGGCCGGATCGGGTGCACGCTGCTGTAGCCGCGCTGGACCCGCAGCAGGATGTCGGCTTCGATATACCAGAGGTTGACGTCGTCCCGGAATGGCCCCACCTGGAGCGGGGGCGCGGTGCTCGGCTCCCGCCGGCCAACCAGGCGGCGCTGGACCGCGAGCAGCTCGGTTTCCAGTGTGAAGCGCGCCGAGCGCGGCAAGCGGAAGCTCAACCCCCCGGCGAGTCCGCCGCGCTTGCTGACTTCAGCGAGACGGCCACCGGAGGCGCCGCTCAGTGTGCCCCCGGCGAGGAGCGTAAGCTCCCGGCGTTGCGCGCCGGCAGAAGCGGCGAACAGGCAGGTCAGGCCGAGCAGGGCGACTGCGGATCTGGGCATCCAGCTCTCCTCGCGAACGGCGCGGGGGCCGTCACGCGAGGAAGATAGCCCGAGGGAGGACAGGATGCGGGAGCGGCTCAAGGCGCTAGACGCGTTCCGTGGGCTCACCATCGCCGGCATGTTGCTGGTGAACAACCCGGGAACCTGGAGCGCCATCTATCGCCCGCTCGAGCACGCGCCCTGGCACGGCTGGACCCCGACCGATCTGATCTTCCCGTTCTTCGTCTTCATCGTCGGCGTCACCACCCATCTCTCGCTCAGCGCCCGCGAACGCCAGGGCCTGTCCGACAGCGCGATCCGGCTGCAGATCCTCCGCCGCGGTGCGCTGATCATCCTGCTCGGGCTGCTGCTGCAATCCTTTCCCTGGATCCCGCTGACCCGGATCACCCAGGTGCGCATCCCCGGGGTCCTGCAGCGCATCGGCGTCTGCTACCTCGCCGCCGCACTGCTCGCGCGCAAACGCTCGAACGGCGCCGTCGCGGGCATGGTCGCGATCCTGCTGCTCGGCTACTGGGCGCTGCAGGCATTGATCGCTCCGCCGGGGGTGGCCGCGCCCACACTCGACCTCCCGCAGGACACGCTCTCGGCCTGGATCGACCGCAGCGTCTTCGGGAGCCACCTCTGGCGCGAGTCGAAGACCTGGGATCCGGAAGGGTTGCTCTCGACCCTGCCGGCGATCGGCACCTGTCTGCTCGGGATCCTGGCCGGCCGCTGGCTCGCGGCCCGCGCCGAGCTGGCGGTGCGGCTCAACGGACTCTTCGCCGTGGGCGCCCTCGGCATGGTGGCGGGGCTGATGTGGAACTGGGTCTTCCCGATCAACAAGAACCTCTGGACCAGCTCCTATGTGCTGTTGACCGCCGGCATGGCGGCCGTGGCGATTGCGACCGGGGCCTGGCTGATCGAGGTCCGGGGCTACCAGCGCTGGGCGGCCCCGCTGATCACCTACGGGCTCAATCCGATCACGGCGTTCGTGGGCTCGGGCGCCATGGCGCGCGTGTTAGGAATGATCCATGTCGGCTACGGCGGAGCCAGCGTCTCGCTGCAGCAGGCGATCTACCAGAGCGCGTTTGCCTCCTGGCTCGCGCCGAAGAACGCCTCCCTCGGCTTTGCGATCGCGTTCGTGGTCCTGTGGTACGGGATTCTGCGGGTCATGGAGCGGCGCGGCTGGGTGCTGAAAGTGTGAGTGATGAGTGGTGAGTGGTGAGTGGCGGGTCACTCGCCACTCGCCACTCGTCACTCTTTCGCTCTGTCGAGGTACTCCCCGGTCTGCGGATTCACGCGGACCCGCTCCCCCTGCTGAATGAACTCCGGCACGTTCACCGTCACGCCGTTGCTCAGCTTGGCGGGCTTGGCCGAAGCCGTCTTGGTCGCGGTCTTCATCACCGGGGTGGTATCCACCACCTCGAAGGTCAGCGCGCTGGGGAGCTGGATACCGATGGGCCGCCCATCGTACCATTCCGCGATGATCCGCATGCCCTCGGTCATCCACTTCGCGGCATCCCCCAGGGTTTCCTCGTCGACTTCGATCTGGTCGTAATTCTCGGCGTTCATGAAGTGGTAGGTATCGCCGCTCCGGTACATGAAGTCGAGCTCGTGGGTCTCCAGCGCCGCGACCTCGACGGTGTCGGTGGAGCGAAATCGGTGCTCGAGCTGGATCCCCGACTTGAGCCGTCGCAGCTTGGCCTGAACCATCGCCCGGAGGTTCCCCGGAGTGTGGTGATGGAAGTCGAGAACTCGACAAGGTTCACCGTTGAACATGATGGCCATGCCGCGCCGGATATCGCTTGCGATGATGCCCATGGAATGCTGCCGTATGCGTGAACGGAAAAGGGACCTAACCTCAAACAGCCGTTCAAGATAACCCCGCACGGCCCCCGATTCCACCCCGGTGTGAGGAGGCTCGTCCTCCTCGCACTCGCCGCTCGCTTCCGGTTCCCGCAAACCAACTGTTCGGGTGTTGTCAGGAAAGCAACGATTCCCGAAACCACGGCATCCAACGCTCGTACTTCACCACCAACCCTGGTTTCGGTTCGCGATGCCGTTGCTGCGTCCCATCCGATGCTCCGTGCTTGGCCTGGCCCTGCCGGCCGCGTTGCTCGCCCAGACGCGTGGTCCTGCGGGCCAGGGGACCGCCCCGAATCACACCGCCACGAGTCACGCGCTGCCGTCACCGAGCGTGGACGCGGGCCGGCGCACCGAGCCGATCGTCATCGACGGCAAGCTCGACGAGCCCATCTGGGCCACCGTGCAGCCCGCCACGGATTTCCGCCAGGCCCAGCCGAAAGTCGGCGAGCCCGCCACGCAGCGCACCGAGATCCGGATCCTCTACGACGACGACGCGCTCTACATCGGCGCCCGCATGTTCGACGACAAAGGCGCGCTGGGGGTCCGCACCCAGCTAACCCGGCGTGACCAGAACCTGCCCAACAGCGATCTCATCCAGTTCGTCTTCGATACCTATCACAATCACATCGGCCGCACGGTCTTTGCCGTGAACCCGTCCGGCGTGAAGCAGGACGCGGGGCAGGCGTCCGAGTTCACCGATCCCTCCTGGGATCCGGTCTGGGAAGTGAAGACCCGGATCGACTCGCTGGGCTGGACCGCGGAATTCCGGATTCCCTTCTCGCAGCTGCGCTTCGCGCGGGACTCGGTCCAGGCCTGGGGCATGCAGGTCTGGCGCACCGAGAGCCGTCTGAACGAGCTGTCGATGTGGTCGTATTGGGGGCCCGAAGAGAGTGGCGGTTCCTCGCGCTTCGGGCACATCGAGGGTCTGGCGCCCGGCCGGGGCGGCAAGCGGAAGCTCGAGGTGCTGCCCTACGTGGTGGGTCGCTACAAGAGTCTCCAGACCGGCGATCCCAACAATCCCTTCTACGACGCGAAGTCCGCCGATTCCCGCGTCGGCGCCGACCTCAAGTACCTGCTGACCTCGAACCTCACGCTCGACGCCACCATCAACCCGGACTTCGGCCAGGTCGAGGTCGACCCAGCCGTCGTCAACCTCACGGCCTTCGAGACCTTCTTCCCCGAGAAGCGGCCCTTCTTCATCGAAGGCAGCGGCACCTTCGGCTTCGGCGGGTTCAGCTGCTTCTTCTGCAGCAAAGTCTCCTCGCTCTCGCTCTTCTACAGCCGCCGCATCGGCCGCGTTCCCCAGGGCAACCTCCCGCCGGGCGCGAGCTATGCCGACATCCCGGACGCCACCACCATCCTCGGCGCCGCAAAGATCACCGGACGCACCCGCAGCGGCTTTACTGTCGGAATGATCAATGCCCTGACCGACCGGGAAAACGCCCCGGTGCTGGTCAACGGGACCCGGCAGACCCAGCAGGTGGAACCCTATACCAACTACTTCGTGGGCCGGCTCAAGAAAGACATGAGCCACGGTAACGTCGTCGTGGGCGGCATGCTGACCTCGGTCTACCGTTCCATGAACGATCCGTTGCTCGTCGCCAAGCTGAATCACCACTCCGAAGCCGCCGGCATCGACTGGAGCGCCCGCTGGAAGAACCGCACCTACTCCTTTGTCGGTAACCTCGCCTTCACCAACAACGAGGGCGACCCCGCGGCGATTCGCCGGCTGCAGAACTCCAGCGCGCGTTACTTCCAGCGCCCCGATCGCCAGTCGGGATCCAACAGCTTCCTGTCGGACCGCTATGACCCCAACGCCACCACCTTCCGGGGCCTGGGCGGCTACACCCGCCTGGCGAAGGACGCCGGCAAGTGGCTCTTCGAGACCACGACCAACTGGCGCACCCCCGGCTTCGAAGCCAACGACCTCGCGTTCAATACCCGCTCCGACTACTTCTGGATGAACGGAAACCTCGCGCTCTCTCTGGCGCGCCCCACCAAGTGGTACCGCAATTACTTCCTGGTGTTGGGAACCCAGCGCGAGTACAACTTCGACGGCGATCGTACCGACACCCAATTCCAGACCGGGGCGTTCGGCCAGCTGCTGAATTACTGGGGTGTGAATTTCTTCGTCATCCGACGGACCGACCTCGAAGACGACAGGCTGCTGCGCGGTGGGCCCGTGGTCATCCGGCCGGGTGCCTGGACCTTCAATACCAACATCAACTCGGACACCCGCAAGCGGCTCAACTACAACTGGAACCTTCAGGTCAGCCGGGGCGACAAGGGGAACGTCGCCTGGAATGCCTCCACCGGCATCACCCTGCGGCCCGCGTCGAACATCACCGCCTCGGTGAACCCGGGGTACAACGTGAGCACTTCGGCGGTGCAGTATGTCACGGTCGCGGCGGACCCTACCGCCACCAGCTTCTTCGGCAACCGCTATATCCTCGCCGACCTGCGGCAGAAGACGCTGAGCTTCGACACGCGGGTGAACCTGACCTTCACGCCGACGCTGACCTTCGAGCTGTACGCCCAGCCCTTCATCTCCAGCGTGCACTACAAGAACTTCAAGCAGTTCGCCGCACCGAGGAGCGGCCAGCTTCAGGTGTTCGGGAAAGACGTGGGCAGCATCTCGAGCACCACGAACGCCGCGGGTCAGGTCACCGGTTATGCCATCGACCCGGATGGCAACGGCCCCGCCGCGACGCTCAGTGTGAGCAACCCCGACTTCAACCTCCGCTCCTTGCGCGGCAACGCGGTGCTGCGCTGGGAGTACCGGCCCGGCTCGACCCTCTTCCTGGTCTGGACCCGCAGCGGCAGCGATTTCGCCCAGTACGTCGGTGACTTCGCCCTGAAGCGCGATCTCGACCAGATGCTCCAGGCCAAGGCGGACAACATCTTTCTGCTGAAGTTGAATTTCTGGCTGAACCGGTAGCAATCGGGGATCAGGGAATCAGGGTTTCAGGGGATCAGTGAGTAGTCCATTCCTGATACCCTGATTCTCTGATCCCCTGATCCCCTAATTCCTTCACCTGCAGAGATATAGGTCATCCCGCCGAGACCCTCGCTCGTATGCCCGCTAGCTGTTACTGTTCAGCAGCATCATCTACGGCTTCCGGAGTTTCCGCTTGGCGTCCGCAACCCGCCTCTGCCCGTCGTGCAACACCCAGCTGCCCGAGCTCGCGACGGTGTGCTACGTCTGCGGCTCGGCGACGCCACCGGCCATCGACAAGGTCACCGGTGAATTCATCCTCCCGGAAGGCGTCACCGCTCCGACGGCCTCGGCCGAGCTGCTCAGGAAACTCAAGGATTCCCTCGGCAAGCATTACGAGCTCTGCGAGCTGATCGGGCGCGGCGGATTCGCCGAGGTCTTCCGGGTTCGCGACCTCTGGCTCAAGCGAGACCTGGCCCTCAAAGCGATTCGCCCTGACCTCACGGTCTCGGAGACGCTCCTGGCCCGCTTCCGCCGCGAAGCCGAAGCGGTTGCGGCCCTGCGGCATCCCAGCATCGTCCCGATCTACGACATCGGTGAGGCCGAAGGCATCATGTACATCCTGATGCCCCTGATCAAAGGTGAGAGCCTCAAGTCGCTGCTGGTGCGCGACGGCCGCCGCCCGATCAGCGAGGCCCGCCGCATGCTGCTCGAGGCCGCCGGCGCGCTGGGCTCGGCCCACGAAGCGGGGATCGTGCACCGCGATATGAAGCCCGAGAACATCATGCTCGAGGGCAAGTCGCGCCGGGTGCTGGTGATGGACTTCGGCATCGCCAAGGTCATGGATGCCGCGGGTGACAGCACGCTGACGTCGAGCGGCACCATCGTCGGCACGCCGCACTACATGAGCCCGGAGCAGGCCAGCGGCGACCCGCACCTCGATCACCGCACCGACCAGTACTCGCTCGCGGTGGTCGGCTACCACATGCTCACTGGAGCGGTGCCGTTCGAAGGCGAGAGCACCCGCGCCATCCTTTTCAAGCAGATGATGGAATCGCCGCGCTCGATGCGCGAGCTGGTGCCGGAAGTGCCCGAGGCGCTGATGGCGGCGATTTCGCGCGGCATGGCCAAGGAGCCCGCCGACCGCTTCGCCGATATCGAGGCGTTCGCCTCAGCGATCGAGGCCGCCGCGGTCGCCGACAGCAAGGCAACCGGGGTCGTCGCCAAGCCGGCGAAGAAGTCGAGCAAGGTCCCACTCATGCTGGCAGGAGCCGGGATACTCGTTGCCGTGGCTGTTGGCGTGGCGTTGCTGAATCGCTCGCCCGCGGCGGAACCGAAGCCGCCGGCCACGGGGACCGTCGCTCCTCCCGCCACGCCAGGCGCCGGTACGACCGGAGCCGGAGCCACTGGAACACTGGCGGTCACTCCGCCACCAGCGCCCCCACCGCCTGCGCCGGCCGCCACCGACAAGAAGCCCGCGGGCGAAACGAAGAAGCCGGGATCGCCGACAACGCCGCAGCAGCGAGCCGCGTCCCCCGTGCCCGCCCCGCCCACGGCGCCGCCCAGGAACGCGGTGACCTGTGCCAGCGCTGCGGACGGCGACGATCGCGATCTCGCCTTCCGGGTGTGCACCACCGAGGCGCAAACCGGCAACGTCGTTGCCGAGCGCCGGCTGGCCGGGCTCTACGACAAGAGTCCGGTGCCGGGTCACGATGTCGAGGCCGTGACCTGGTATCGCAAGGCGGCGGACGCGGGTGACCTCGCCTCACTGCTCCGGCTCGGACAGCTGATGCACCTCGGCAAGGGCGTGCCCCAGAACGAGCTCGACGCCACCGCGAAGATCAAGCAGGCCGCCGAAGCCGACTATCAACCCGCCTGGCTGGTCCTGGCCGATCGCTTCGAGCAGGGGCTCGGCGCGCGCAAGAGCGACAAGGACGCGGCGTACTGGTATCGCAAAGCCGCCGAGAAGGGGGACGTTGCCGCGCAGGCGAAGGTGGGTGACCTCTACTCGCGCGGCAAAGGCGTCGACAAAGACGAGGCCGAAGCGGTGAATTGGTTCCGCAAAGCCGCCGACAAGGGCAACGCCGACGCCGAGTATGGCCTCGGCATGGCCTACCTCAAGGGCAAGGGCATCGCCAAGTCCGATTCGCTCGGGTACGACTGGCTCAAGAAGGCCGCGCAACAGGGTCACGCCGAAGCGCAGAAGGAGGTAGCCAAGCGCAAGACGTGACCGCGACCGGCTGGACCCGTACCTGTCCGGGTTGTCAGGGCCAGGTACCGGCCGACGCGAGCTTTTGCCCTTCCTGCGGTGCTCCCAGCGCGTCGCCGGTTCTCAGTGAGACTCTGCTCGGAGCCGAACGCACTCCGGCCGGAGCGGCGCCGAGTTACGAGTTCGCCCCGGAACGCTTGCAACGCGCGCTGGGTCCGGCCTACGAGCTGGGCCGACTGCTGGGCCGCGGCGGCTACGCCGAGGTCTTCACCGTACGCGACCTCCGGCTCAATCGCGAGCTCGCGCTCAAGGTCCTCCGTCCTGACCTCCTCCTGACCGAGTCGCTCATCGCCCGGTTCCGCCGCGAGGCCGAAGCCGTCGGGGCGCTGCAGAATCCGCACATCATTCCCGTCTACGACGTCGGCGAGTCGGAGGGCGTGCTCTGGCTGCTGATGCCGCTGGTCCGCGGCGAAACGCTCAAGAGCGTGCTGGAACGCGAGCAACAGCTGCCGACTCCGGAAGTGCGCAGGATCCTGCTCGAGGCCGCGGCGGCGCTGCAGTCGGCGCACGACGCCGGCGTGGTCCATCGCGACATCAAGCCCGAGAACCTGATGATCGAGGGCAAAACCCAGCGCGTGCTGCTGATGGACTTCGGGATTGCCAAGGCCATGGATGCCGCGGGCGACCACTCGATTACCGGCACCGGCATGGTGGTTGGCACGCCCAAATACATGAGTCCGGAACAGGCGATGGGGAAGCACGGGCTCGATCCCCGCAGCGACCAGTACTCGCTCGCGGTGGTGGGCTACCAGATGCTCTCGGGGCGGGTGCCCTTCGAAGGCGAGAACGTGCGCGAGGTGCTCGCCAAGCAGATGCTCGAGGAGGCGGTTCCGCTCTCCCGTCTCGTCGCCGATGTTCCGGTCGAGCTGTCCCGCACGATTCACCAGGCGCTGCAGAAGGATCCCGCGCGCCGCTTCGCCTCGATGAACGCCTTCGCGCGCTCGCTCGAGGGCAAGGAAGTAAGTCCGGCGGAGGGCGGCCGCGTGAAGCGCGGCTCGCGCTTCAACATTCCCGTGGCGCAACGGCGCTGGATCACCGCCGCCGCGTGGGCGGTGCTGCTCGGCGGAATCGCCATCGGGGCGAGCCGCGCCGGGCTGTTCACCCCCGCCGCACCAACCCCGCCGGCGCCCCCCACCGCCGCGGGCAGCCAGCCCGTCAGCGTGCCACCGG
>CAYNNS010000009.1:0-23795 GCA_964398345.1 uncultured Gemmatimonas sp.
AGTGCCGCGCTGGCGCTGCCCGCGCTCGCGCTGGTCGTGTTTGCGGGTTACCAGCGGCCGCCCGAAGCGGCCCCGCGGTCCGGCCTGCAGCGGCCGGCCGGCTGGGTGGTCTCGACCGACTTCCGCAGCGCCTTCGCCATAGACTCGGCGCACCCCGAGCTGGCGCTGTCACAGGTCTTCCCCGCTCTCCGGCGAGAGCCGGGGCCGACAGTGGTGCTGCTGGGTCGGGATAGCGAAGGCCGCTTCGTACGCGGCGCGCTGGGGCGCAACGCGCTGGGGCCGGTCCGCGAGCGGATCGCCCCCGGCCAGTCCGGCGGGGTGGAGCGCCTGTCCGAGGCGCTGACCACCGGGGCCTGGCGAGCGGCGGACCAGGCGCTCTTCGGACAGGGCCCGGCTGCCGGTCAGCAGGTCACGGCGAGGCTGCCGCTGCGAACGCCTTCCAATACCCAGACGCTGGAGGTCCGGCGCCTGCCGGCAGGGACGGTGGGACCCGGAGTCGTCTACCTCTTCGTGATGACCCTTAAGCCGGAGCGCCGCTCGCAGTAGCTTTCCCGCTCCTCCTTCCGGAGCCGGGCATGAGCTTCCTGCGGCGCAGCGCGCTGTTCACTTCGTACCTGTTCGCTGCCTGCAGCGCATCCGGACCCGCACCCGCCGGCGCCTCTCGCTACCTCTACGTCTGGGCGGGGACGGGCAACGACACCACCAAAGGGATCGATATGATCACGGTGCTCGATGCCGACCCGGCGAGCCCGCGCTACGGCGCCGTGCTGGCCGCGATTACCGCCGACAGTAACGGGCGGATGCCGCACCACACCGAGCTCGAGGCGCCCGCGCAGGGGCCGCTCTTCGTCAACGACTACAGCGGCGACGAATCGTTCCTCGTGAATTTCAGCACGCCCGGGTCCCCAAAGCTAACCCGCAAGCTCGCCAGCGTCCCGGGCGGCCGCCGCCTCCACTCCTTCCAGCGGCTGGCGAACGGCCACGTGCTGGCGACGGTGCAGTTCGGCGACGGCTCGGTCCCCGGAAACCCCGGTGGTCTCGCCGAATTCGACGCCGGCGGCAACCTGCTGCGGACCTCCTGGTCGCGAGACTCGACGTTCCCTGGCGCGCGGATCCGCACCTACGCGCCGGCGGTGGTGGCCCAGCTCGACCGGGTTGTGACGACCAGCGCGCCGATGGATACCGAGCGAACCGCCAACGTCATCCAGGTCTGGCGGCTCTCCGATCTCAGGCTGCTCAAGACCCTCGCGGTCCCGGTTACCCCCGGCGACTCGACGCACCTCAACCCGTTCGAAGCCCGCACGCTGGCCGACGGCACCGTCCTGATGAACAGTTACACGTGCGGACTCTTCCGGATCTCGAATCTCGCCGGCGAACCGCAGATCGAGCGGGTGCTGAAGCTCTCCGACCTGCCCAAGGTGGGCTGCTCGGTACCGGTGCTGAGCGGGCATTTCCTGCTGATGCCCATCGCCTACGCGCACCGCTATGCGACGATCGACATTTCCGACCCCTCGCACCCGCGGGAAGTCGCCTCATTCCCCACCGACACGACCTTCTTCCCCCACTGGGCGTCGCCGGATCCCGGCAGCGATCGCGTGGTGCTCACCGACCAGGGGGATGGCGTGCCGATGGTCAAGATCGTGCACTTCGATCGGAGCACTGGCCGGCTCTCGTGGGACTCGACCTTCAAGGACTCCGGCGCGACCACACCGGGCGTGAGCTATCACAAGGACCGCTGGCCCAACGGCGTGACGGGAATGGCGATGCCGCACGGCGCCGTGTTCGTGAAATGAGACCGGAGGTAGGCCAGAGCGTGACCCGCAGCCTGACCCTCACCGCCGAGAGCGTGGAGACCTTCGCGCGGCTCACCGGCGATCGCAACCCGCTGCACTTCGACGCGGCATTCGCCCGGGGCACGAAATTCGGGCGGCTGGTCGTGCAGGGTGGGCTCACCACCGGGTTGTTGCACGCGCTCGTCGCCATGGATCTGCCCGGCCCCGGCACGGTGTTTCTGAGCCAGAACTGGAAGTTTACGGCGCCGGTCTTCATCGGAGACACGATCACCGCCCGCGTGGAAGTGCTCAGAGTCCACCCCAGCAAACCGGTCACCCAGCTCGCCGTCCGCGTGACGCGGCAGGACGGCGAGGTGGTGCTCACCGGTGAAGCGTGGTGCTACACCTTCCAGCCCGGAGTGAGCCGATAGCGGACGCAATCCGTTGCGTCCTGCCATGTCGCCACTTGGACCCGCATCTCCATCTCGTTGTCCTGATTTCAGTTCGCCTCCGGCACGGATATTGAGTTTTCCGTAACTATCCCGGCGCTCGCCCGCCGGCCAGGCCGGCATTGGAGGGAAGAGTTGAGCGAGCTCCAGCAGTCATTACCGCGGTCTACCTACCTTCTGCGGAAAGCTCCCGCGAAGGCCAGCGCGCGCGACTCCCGGTTGCTCGGCGCCCGCATCCTCGTGATCGACGATGAGGAGATCAACCTCACCATTCTGGGCCGGGTGCTCGAAGGGGCTGGCTATGTCAAAGTGCTGTCGAGCCGCGATTCCACGCTGGCGACGACGCTCTATCGGGAATTTCAGCCGGACCTGATCTGCCTCGACCTGCACATGCCGCGGCTCGACGGCTTCGGGGTGCTGGAGCAGCTCAAGAGTGTCATCCCGCCCGACACCTACTTGCCGATCCTCATGCTCACCGGCGACAGCTCGGCGGAGGCGGCACAGCGCGGGCTCTCGCTCGGTGCGCGGGATTTCATCACCAAGCCGTTCGCGCCATTCGAGGTGCTGCTGCGGTTACGCAACCTGCTCGAGCCGCGCTTCATGCATCTCGAGTTGCGGCAGCATAACGCACTGCTCGAGGAGCGGGTGCGCGAGCGCACCAACGCCCTCGACCTGGTCCGGCTGGAGGTGCTGGAGCGCCTGGCCCGCGCGGCGGAATTCCGGGACGACGCCACCGGCCAGCATACCCGCCGAGTGGGAACCATCGCCGCGCTGCTCGCCGAGGCGACCGGCGCCAGCCGCGCCGACGTGGAGCTCATCGCGCGGGCCGCACCGCTTCACGACCTCGGCAAGATCGGGGTGCCGGATCAGATCCTGCTCAAGCCCGGCCGGCTCACGCCGGAGGAATTCGAGATCATGAAGCGCCACGCCACGATCGGCGGCGAGATCCTGACCGGCGGGCAATCCGAGCTCGTCGCCATGGCAGAGCGGATAGCCCGGAGTCACCACGAGCGCTGGGACGGCTCGGGATATCCGTGCGGGCTCTCCGGCAAGGACATCCCGCTTCCCGCGCGCGTCGTCGCTCTGGCCGACGTCTTCGACGCGCTGACCCACGACCGGCCCTATCGCAGGGCGGTTCCCGTCCTCGACGTGGTGCGGGATATCGAGCGGGAGGCGGGCCGTCACTTCGACCCCGTGCTAACCCGCGCATTCCTGACCCTGCCGCACCTGGAGCTGGTATGAGACCGGGCCGCAGCCGCACCCAGCCCAGCGACTACGTCGCCCTCGGCTCCTCGGCGCTGGCGATGGCGTTCGGGATCATCGTACTGCTGGGTTGGCTGCTTGGCGCCCCGACGCTCCGGGCAGCCTGGAGTCCGGCCGCCATTCACCCGGTTACCGCGCTGGTCTTCCTGCTCGGCGGCAGCGCGATCGCGCTCGCTACCGGAGATCACGCGATCCCGTGGCTTCGCCGCACCGGCACGACGCTCGGTGCGGCGGTGTTCCTGCTGGGCTTCTTGCAGCTCTCCGCGAGTGTCCTCGGTTGGGGGAGCGGCGTCAGTGAACTGCTGTTTCCGCGCCAAATGGCGGCACTCGGGAACGGCGCGCCCAAGCCGCTCAATACGGGCGCGGCGATCGTCTACCTCCTGGTGGGGACTCCGCTGCTGCTGATCTGGCGCCGGCGAGAGCTCTGGCGCCAGGTGTCCAAGGCACTGGGATCGTTTCTGGTTTCCATCGCCGTGCTTTCGCTGCTGGCCTATCTCGCCCGGCTCGGCAAACCCGAGACGCCGCAGAGTGCGCAGAGCGGCGGGCTCGCCATGCTGCTCGGTATGCTCGGCGTCTCCCTCGGCATTACCGCCGCGGCGCAACGCCGGAGAGAAGTCCATGCCGTCGATTCGGAAACCCGCTCGATCCGGCGGCGGGTCAACATCGCGTTCGTGGTTTCGGTGACCATTCTGGTCGCGACCGGCGGCGTGGCTCTCTGGTCGAGCGTCCGCTCCCGCAATGCCTATCGCCTGCAGGATGAGAGTGACGAGCGTCGCTCCGCGCTCGAGTCCCTGCTCTCCGCTGTTCAGGACGTGGAGACGGGTCAGCGCGGCTACCTGCTGACCGCCAATCCCGACTTTCTCGAGCCCTACCGCCAGGGCATCGACGCGCTGCCCAGAGCGGCCCGCACCGTGGACTCGGTGTTCGCGGCGGACACGGTGCCAGGCGGACGGCTCGCGAAGCTGCACACGCTGGTGAGCGAGAAGCTGGACCTGGTGCGCCGGACCATCGCTCTTGAAGTTGCCAGCCACAGCGATTCCGCGATTGCCATCGTGCGCACGGGCCGCGGACGCGAGCTCATGCTGCAGATCCACAGCATGCTCGGGGGCATGATCGCCACCGAAACCGGCCACATCGCACGTTGGGCTGCGCGCATGCAGCGGGACGACCGGGTCGCGGTGCTCACCAACGTCATCGCCGCGATTCTCGCCGTCACCTTCCTGGTGCTCGCGGGCCTCGCCATCAACCAGGACTTCGCCCAGCGCGGCCGCGCCGAGGCGGAAGTGCGGGAGGCCGGACGCCGGGTGTCACAGATCGTGGAGCTCATCCCCGACATGGTGTTCCTGAAGGAGGCGGGCGAGCTGCGCTTTGCGCGGCTCAACAAGGCCGCGGAAGATCTGCTCGGCTTTTCCCGCGAGGAGCTACTCGGCAAGAATGACTTCGATTTCTTCCCCGAGGACGAGGCCCGGCATTTCATCGCCAAAGACCGTCAGGTCCTGAGCAAGGACGAGGTGCTCGACATTCCCGAAGAGCCGATTCACACGAAGAACGGGGTCCGGCTGCTTCACACCAAGAAAGTGGCCGTCCGCGACGAAAAGGGTAAACCACTCTACCTGCTGGGCATCTCGCAGGACATCACCGAGAGCAAGCGCATCGAAGCGGCGCTGCGCGAGGCCAAGGAGACGGCGGAAGCGGCCAACCGCGCCAAATCCGACTTCCTCGCGAAAATGAGTCACGAGCTGCGCACGCCGCTCAACTCCATCATCGGCTTCTCGGAGATCCTGGAGGACCAGAGCGCCGGCCCGCTCAACGACAAACAGCACCGCTACATCGGCAACGTACTCCTGAGCGGGCGCAACCTGCTTCAGCTCATCAACGACATCCTCGACCTTTCGAAAGTAGAAGCGGGGCGCATGGAGCTCGCGCCGACCGCATTCCACGTGAAGACGGCGCTCGAGCAAGTGGGCAGCATCGTGGGAGCTCTGGCGGACAAGAAACACCTGCGGGTCGGCAGCATCGTGCCGGACGAGCTGCCGCGGCTCTACGCGGACCAGCCCAAGTTCAAGCAGATCATGTTCAACCTGCTCGGCAACGCCATCAAGTTCACGCCCGATGGCGGCCGGGTGGAGATCGCGGCGCGCGAGCTGGGTCGCCTGAACGGCAACGGCCGGCCCTGGCTCGAGCTCAGCGTGAGCGATACCGGCGTCGGCATCGCCCCCGAGGATCACGCGCGGATCTTCAATGAGTTCGAGCAAGTCGGCAAGAGTTCCGCCGAGCAGCAGGGCACCGGGCTGGGCCTCGCACTCACTCGGAAGCTGGTCGAGATGCATGGCGGCCGCATCTGGGTGGAGAGCGCGGTCGGCCAGGGGAGCACGTTCCGCTTTACCCTGCCGCTGGAGTACGCCGCGGAGGAGGTAGACAAGTCCGGCGAGCACGCGGCGCGGGAGGAGGAGCCGGTGATTCTGGTCGTGGACGACGAAAAACAGGCTCGCGACCTGCTCACCCATTACCTCACCGACGCGGGCTACAACGTTGTGACCGCGGCGAACGGCGCCGAGGCTCGCCGCCTCGCCCGGAGCCGGCGGCCGGCGGCCATCACGATGGACATGCTGCTCCGCGAAGGGGACGGCCTGGAGCTGATCGCCGAGCTCAAGCAGTCGCCCGAGACCCACGATATCCCGGTAGTGGTGGTGTCGGTAACCGACGAGAAGGAGCGAGGGATTTCCGTAGGCGTGTCGGAGTGGCTGATCAAGCCGATCCAGCGTGCCGACCTGCTGGCAGCGCTCGATCGCGCGATCGGCCCGAAGTGCGAGTCCCAGAGCAAGACCGTGCTGATCGTGGACGACGATCCCCAGGTGCTCGAATACCTCGACGAGCTGCTCCGGCAGCGCGGCTTTACCGTGCTCTCGGCTGGCGGCGGCCAAGCAGGCATCGACCTCGCGCTGGCGCACCTGCCCGACCTGATCATCCTCGACCTCGCGATGCCCACCATCAACGGCATTCAGGTGGTGCAGACTCTGCGTCGCGATCCCAAGGGACGCGAGATCCCGATCCTGATTCTCACGGCGATGGAGCTGAGCCGGGCAGATCGCCGCGAGCTCCAGACGCTGGTGCGCGGCATCGTCGCCAAAGGCGAGCGGGAGAACCTGCTCGATGCCCTGCGGCGCATTTCCCCGGTGGCGGAGCTCCGCGCATGACGGCCCCGGCCGCCATCCTGGTGGTGGACGACAACAACCTCAACCTCGAGCTGGTCACCGACCTGCTCGAGATGGCGGGTTACGGTGTGCGCCAGGCGCGTACCGCGGAAGAGGCGCTCGACGCCGTGCGGGCCATGCCCCCCGATCTCATTCTGATGGATATCGGCCTGCCGGGAATGGACGGCCACGCCGCGGTCCGGGTGCTCAAGCAGGATCCCGCGACCCGCGACATTCCCACCGTGGCGCTCACCGCATACGCCATGGCCGGCGACGAGCAGCGCGCCCGGGATTCGGGCTTCGACGGCTACATCACCAAGCCGATTCAGACCCGCACCCTGGCCGACACGGTGGAGCGGCTCTTGAGCAAGGCGCGCCATGCCTGAGCGGCAGCTGCTCGTTGTGGATGACATCGCCGCCAACCGCGAGCTGCTGCTGGAAATCCTCGCGGTGGAGGGCCATCGAACACTGGCGGCTGCCAGCGGCCCCGAAGCACTCCAGTTGATTGCCGAGCACGACCCCGAGCTGCTGCTCCTGGACGTGAATATGCCGGGAATGGACGGGCTCGAGGTCTGTCGCCGACTCCGCGCCGATCCGGCCACCCAATCGCTGCCGATCATCCTGGTGACCGCGCTGGCGGACCGGGAGCAGCGCCTCGCCGGGATCGAGGCCGGCGCTAACGACTACCTCACCAAGCCAATCGATCGCACCGAGCTGCTGCTCCGGGTACGTAACGCGCTCGGGCTCCGGGCGCTGCACCGCGAGCTCGCCACCCAGTACGCCGAGCTGCAGAAGCTCGAGCAGATGCGCGATTCGCTGGTCCACATGCTGGTGCACGATCTCAGGAGCCCGCTGACCGGCATCACCGGCTACCTCGAGCTGGCCCAGATGCGGGTGGGCGAGCTGCACGAGCCCGAGCTCGAGCGCGATCTCAGCGAAGCGCGCCAGAGTGTCGTCGAGCTCACCGACATGGTGAGCGACGTGCTGGACGTGAGCCGTTTCGAGGCCGACGCTATGCCCCTCAGGCTCACCACATTCGACCTGCGCACGGTCGCGGCGGAAGCGATCGCCATGATCGGCAGCCCCCGGCATGTCAGCATCACGTACGAACCGTCGTCTCATCCCATCGAGCTCCTGGCGGACAGTACCGTGCTGCGCCGGGTGATCGCGAATCTGGTGGGGAATGCAGTGAAGTTCTCGCCCCGGGGCGGTGTGGTGCGGGTGGTCGTGAATGGGAATGGGAATGGGAGTGGGAGTGAGGTGAGGGTGACGGATCAAGGCCATGGCATTCTGGCCGAGTATCACACCAAGATCTTCGAGAAATTCGGCCAGGTGAGCGGCAACGGCGAGCCCGCGGTGCGCTCCAGTGGGCTGGGCCTGGCCTACTGCAAGCTGGCCGTCGAGGCCCATCAGGGGCGGATCGGGGTGCAGAGTCAACCGGGATCGGGCAGCACCTTCTGGTTTGTGCTGCCGGGGGGAACGGCCATACGATGAGTGCCTGCGGCCCGGATAAGCGCGCCGCTCGCTGCTGCCCCCGCTCTATTTCCCGCAGGAAACCTTCACCTCATTCCCCTACGCCCCGACCCTCGAAGGCCAGTACATCATCAAGAACCTGGTGCTGATCGCCGCGGCCATCGTGGTCGGGCGCGACAGTCCGCGGGGGCAGGTTCTCCGAAGAGCCGGACTGACGGATTCCGCCCGGCTTCTGCCGCTACCGGGGTCGCGCGATCTCAACCCAGTAACCCGTGTGTTGGAGTAAGTTCAAACGCTCGCGCAGTCAGCGGGGTCGTAAGGGTTCAACCCGTCCGGAGCCGTAACCATGTCGTCAGGGTCCAGAAGCTTCTGCGCGTGCGTGCTCGCTGCCGGTCTCCTGTCACCGTCCCGCGCGGCCGAACGGTCCGATACGCCCCGGATTGCCTTTGCGTCTCACCGCGACGGCAATTGGGAGATCTACCTCACGGATGCCGACGGCGGCCACCAGACTCGGCTCACCCGGCTTGACCCCCAGGACCGCTTCCCGCTGTGGTCGCCCGATCGGACCCAGGTCGCCTTTGCCTCCCAGATCGGCGGAGACCACTGGGAGCTGTGGGTGATCGATGCGGATGGCGCCAATCCGCGGTTCCTTGCGACGGGGCTCGTGGCCAAGGGACACCGTCAGTGGTCTCACGACGGCAAGCGCATCGTGTTCGCCGCCAGCGTGGACGGCAGCGCCCGGATCTTCAGCGTCGAAGTCGCAACCGGCAAGCTGGTCCGGTTGACGGATTCCTCCGCGGACGCCGATCCATCCTGGTCACCCGACGACAGCCAGATCGCCTTCTCGTCCACTCGGGACGGGGTCGCTGATCTTTATGTGATGCGCGCAGACGGCAGCGGCCTGCGACGCCTTACCGACGACGCGGCTCCGGATGTCAATCCGGACTGGTCGCCGGATGGCACCCGCATCGCCTTCATCTCGGGCCAGGGCGAGGGCCGCGACGTCTACCTGGTCCACCTGAGCGACGGTCGCCGAGAGCGGCTCACGAGTGGCGCGCACGCGACAAACGACGGAGCTCGCTGGTCTCCCGATGGCCGGTACATCGCCGTGCAAACCGCCGAGGCCAGCTACGACATCCAGGTCGTCCAGCTGGCTGACCACAAGCGCTGGACCGTAGCAGGCTCCACCGGCTACGACGGCCAATTCAGTTGGGCGCCGGCCAGCGATCACCTGGCATTCATATCAGGGCGCGACGGCTTCAATGCGGTGTACGTCACGGATTTGACCGGGACGCCGCGTCGGCTGACCACGACCTCGTCTCTCGATCCCCGGTGGTCGCCGTGACCTCGGTGGACGAGTACATCGCGGCGCAGCCGGAGGACGTCCAGCCGGTGCTGCGCCGGGTTCGGGGCATCGTTCGCAAGGCCGTTCCAAAGGCGGTCGAGGAGATCAGCTACGGGATGCCGGCCTTCAAGGTCGCGGGTCGTACTTTCCTTTCCCTCGGAGGCTGGAAGCAGCACTACTCCCTTTATCCTGCCAGCGATGCCCTGGTCGCCGCGTCCAAGGGCGCGCTGAAGCGCTACCGGGTCGGTAAGGGGACGCTGAGCTTTCCGCTTTCAGAGCCGGTGCCGGTCAGGCTGATCACGCTGATCGCGAAGTTTCAGGCCCGGAGGGTCAGGGAACGTCCATCTTCTCCAGCCGCCGGATCGTGAGCCACAGAAAACCGCCGACCACCACCACCACCATCGCGGTGGCGGCCGGGAAGCTCAGCATCGGTTCCGTGGCGAACCGGCGCGGATCGAACCCGTGCATCAGGCTGGTCGCGTAGTGGCGGATGCTGAGCACCCGCGCCCCCGAGACTAACCCGGTAAAGAATCCCTCCCACACCACCACGTAGAGCAGCCCGATCCCCATGGCCTGGGTCGACTTGAGGCCGAGCCACAGGAAGAAGGTACCGTAGAGGGCGACGCCGAGCAGCGCGCCGCCGCTCACGGAGAGCACGGCCTGCCGGTCGCCCAGATAGGCCAGGTAACTCGTGACCAGCGTGCTGAGGCCGACGAACGGTGCGGCCACGGTCAGCGTCGCCAGCAGCTTGGGCACGACGATCCGCCAGCGCGGCATCGGCGCCAGCGTCAGGTTGGCGAGGGTCTTGTCTTCCAGCTCGTTGGAGAACGCCGCGGCCGCGCTGGTCAGCACGATCAGCGGCGCGATCGCGCCGGCCAGCATCGCGTTGATCACCACGGTTTCGAACTGGTCGAACCGTGGCGCGTGCCCGGCGGCCAGCACCAGCATCGTGAACAGCACCGGGCCCAGCGACAACCCCGCCATGATCAAGAGCCGCCAGCGCCCCGCGAGCTGCCGCAGCGTGAGCCGGTACACGGCACCCATCGGTCAGCCCTCCACCAGGTAGCCGAACACGCTTTCGAGCGAATCGTCCAGCGGCTCGACCCGGCGGAGCCCGATGCCCGCCTGCTGCGACAGCCGGGGCAGCTCGATCTGGAGGTCGCGCACGTTGCGGGACAGCACCACCACGGAACCGTCCGGGTCGAGGTGCACGGCCTCGACCGACGGCAGCGCCACGACCAGCGCCGCCAGTCTCCTGCCGTCGCTGCAGCCGATCCGGACGTGGTAGGGCCGCTGATCGAGCGCGGCCCGGATCGCCCGGATCCCGCCCGACGCGGCGAGCTTGCCGTTCACGATCAGCAGGACGGTATCGGCGAGCTGCTCCACTTCTTCGAGAATGTGCGACGACAGCACGATGGTACGGCCCTGCTCGGCGAGGCGGCGCAACAGCGCCTGGAAGTGCACCCGCTGCCTCGGGTCGGCGCCGTTGAGTGGCTCGTCGAGAATCAGGATCTCGGGGTCGTGGACCAGGGTCGCGGCGAGCCGCATGCGCTGCCGCATGCCGCGCGAATAGGTCTCCAGCCGGCGGTGCTGGGCCTCGAGCAGGTCGACCAGCTCGATCGCCCGGTCCGCCGCGGCGTCGAGGTCGGCGACACCGCGCAGCTTCGCCATCAGCGTGACGAAGTCCCGCCCCGTCAGGAAGCCGTAGACCGACTCGTGCTCCGACATCACGCCGATCCGCTTGTAGAGCGCCGGGTTATTGCGGACCCGCTCGCCGAACACGGTGACCGTGCCGCTCGAAGTCTTCGCCAGCCCCGTCATCATCCGGAGCAGCGTGGTCTTCCCCGCCCCGTTCGGCCCCAGCAGACCGGTGATGCCCGGCGCGATCTCGAAGCTCACGTCGCTCACCGCGACGACGCTGCCGAACCACCGCGACACCGCCTCGACCCGGATCATGCGGCGAATTTCCGATATCGGGCCCAGAGCACCGCGCCCGGCACGACCGTCCAGAGCAGATACCAGAGCACCAGCACCTGGGTCCCGAACGCGCGCGCCGGTGCGTTCTTCGTCAGGCTGCTCGGCACGCCGAACAGCCAGTCGTTGATGTGGAGCGGCATATTGGTCAGGCTGAAGAGCGAGAGCCACTGCCCCACCGTCCCGCCGATGCCGATCGCCATGCCGGTGGTGATCGGCGTCGTCACCAGGAAGAGACCGATCAGAAAGACGGAGGCGTAGGCGCGCCGCGTGGTAAACGACGCGGTCAGCATGGAAAGGTTGGTGGTGTAGAGCGCCATGGCTAACCCGGCTCCCAGAAACCGCGGGATGTCGAGCCCGTGGTGGCCCAGGTAGCCGACCGGCGACGGGTCGCCCAGACACAGGCCGAGGAAGAGGATCAGCTGCGGTGTCCATACCGCCAGCAGCATCACCACCAGGAAGCCGGCCCAGCGCGACCAGAGGTAGTCGCTCGCGGTGAGCGGGCGCACCAGGTAGAGACTCAGCGTGCCCTCGCGGCGGTCGCGGCAGAGCAGCTCGGGAGCCACGACCGCCGCGAACAGGAAGACGATCATCGAGGCGATGCCGTAGAAATCCTGATGCGACGGCAGCCCGAACGTCTGCGCCGCGCCGGGCGCAATGTACTTGTTGACCGCGCCCGCGATCAGCGCCAGCACCAGCCCGATCACCGTGAGCAGCGTGATGAAGAACCAGGGCAGCACCTTGGCGCGCGGCGGCCGGCCCAGGCCGAGCGCGATGCGAATCCCATCCTTGAGTACGGCGCGCCGGGAGCGCCCGCGCCCCTCCCGGGTCCCGGTATAGGGCTGGTAGCCGATGTCGAAGACGGTGCCGCCGGTCACTCGCCCTCCCGCTTGAACAATTCACTCAGCGCCCGCCGCTGGGGACCGAGCCGGCGCAGCGGCGCCTCGGCTTCGACCACCGCGTCGCGCACCTGGGCGTAGACCGACGGATCCGCCGCCGCGATCGCTAACCCGGCGCCCTCGGCCACCGCCGCAAGACCCCGACGTTGCAGCGCCTGCTGCAGCTCGTCCCGGCGGCTGTCGACCTCGACGAAGATGGTCTCGGTTTCGCGGGTGAACTGGCCTACCTCGCCGGCATGCACCAGCCGCCCGCCCTGCAGCACCACGATCCGGTCGCAGGTGCGCTCGACATCCGCCATGAGGTGGCTCGACAGCAGCACGCTGATCCCGAACTCCCGATGGGTCTTGCGGACCAGCGCCAGCATCTCCTCCCGGCCCACGGGATCGAGTCCCGCGGTGGGCTCGTCGAGGAAGACGAAGGCCGGATCGTGGACCAGCGCCTGGCCCAGCTTGACGCGCTGCTTCATCCCGGTGGAGTAACCCCCGATGGGGCGATAGCGCTCCTCGAAGAGCCCGGTATGGCGCAA
Source organism: uncultured Gemmatimonas sp. (assembly GCA_964398345.1). Taxonomy (GTDB): domain Bacteria; phylum Gemmatimonadota; class Gemmatimonadetes; order Gemmatimonadales; family GWC2-71-9; genus JABFSM01. The sequence goes on from CAYNNS010000009.1 coordinate 12,897, forward strand.
CGTATCCGCGGCGCGGGTCCGCGCCGGCCGGGGCGGTAACCCGCTCAGCTCCGCCATGTGCGTCAGGAACTCGGCGGCGCTCACCTGGCTGGGCAGGCAGTCGTGCTCGGGCATGTAGCCGATCCGGGCGCGGACGCCCAGCTCGCGCGAGGCGTCCCGGCCCAGGACCGTGGCCGTACCCGACGTGGGCGCCAGCAGGCCGAGGAAGATCTTGATCGCGGTGCTCTTGCCGGCGCCGTTCTCGCCCAGGATGCCGGTGATGCCGCTCGCGATGTCGAAGCTCACGCCGTCGAGGGCGACGACGTCGCCGTAGCGCTTGGTGAGGTCGCGGGCGGAGAGGAGAGGCTCCATCACGACCCCGGGGGCTTGCCGCACGCCTCGGCGAGCCCAAGCGTGCAGGCTTTGCGGGTCAGGAGGCCGACGCGGGCGGAATCGCGGCGGACGCCGGCACCGATCTTGTGCAGGCCGGCAAGCTTGAGGCAGGCAGCGCCCGAGTCGCCGTCGCATGCGATGCGGTAATCGCGGGCCGCTCGGCCAAAGTCCTGGGGCACGCCCTTGCCCGTTTCATAGAGGCTGGCGAGGTGATAACACGGAGCTGTCTCCCACTGATCGCACCCCTTGCGGAACAGCCGCGCCGCGCTCGAGTCGCTCTGCGGGACGCCGGTCCCGGCGAGATAGAGCGTGCCGAGTCCGTCGCAGCCGGACCAGATCTGGCCGTCGCAGGCCCTGGTGAAGAGCTGCGCGGCGCGGGCGTAGTCCTGTCGCCCCCCGTCGCCGCTCGCGGCCAGAGCGCCCAGCTGGGCGCAGCCGGGCAAGTAACCCGCGGAGCAGGTCTGCTCGAAGAGCGCCCAGGCGCGAGTGGCGTCCTTCGGGAACCCCGCGCCGCGGAGATACAGACGCCCGAGCTGGGAGCACCCGACCTTCGAGCCGGCGCTACAGGCCTGGGTGAGCAAGGGGCCGGCCTTGCTCGAGTCCTGGCCCACGCCGCTGCCCCGCTGATACAGCGAGGCGAGACTGGCGCAGGCGTCCCCTACCGCGGCGGCGCAGGCCTTCTCGAAGAGCGCGGCCGCACGCGGCTGATCCTGCAGCACCCAGCGGCCGGCTTCGAGTCGCTCGGCGAGTCGGGAGCAGGCCTGGGAGTCGCCGGCCTTGCAGGAGGACTGCCAGCGCATCGCCTCCCGGGTATGCGGCAGACAACCCGAAGCAGCGAGCAGGACGAGCCAGACGGCGGGCCGGCGCATTCGCGGGATACGGGAGGTCCAGGGTTGTGGTTTCGAGACCGCGCGAGACGCTTCGGCGCAGCAAATCCCCTCGCCACTTTGCATCGTAAAGTGGTGAGCCGGTTTCGTCAACCGTTATACTTGCGGGACGATTATGCAATTTCTCGGCGCGCTCCGGGACCGCATTCGTCGAGGTGAGATCACCCGCACGGTGCGGCTCTGGCAACTTCGCGGGTGTGGTCGAGCTGCTCAAGATCGCCAGGCACGGCGCTAGCGCCTTGGATGCTCCGAACCAGCGGAAGGCTGTAGGCCGGCGGCGCGGGCGATGAACGGGTGGAACCAGCGCTCGGCGTTGAGCCGGTGGGGCGTCAATCCGCTGAACTCGCGGAACTCGGCGATCAGGTGCGACTGGTCGGCGTAACCTAACCCGGCGGCCACCCGCGCCCAGTCCACCCCGCTCTGCCCCGCGCCCGCGTAGGTAAGCGCCGCCTGGAACCGCACCAGCCGGATAAAGCGCTTCGGTGATACCCCAACCCGTTCCTGGAACAGCCGCGCAAGGTGCTGCCGGGAAATGCCAGCAGCGCCGGCGAGGCGCCCGACCGAAGTGCGGCCGCGCTCTGCCATGATGCCGGCTGCCAGTCCGCCGAGGTTTACCGCGGTCCCGGTTGGCCGGGGCTCCGTGAGGTGGGAGAGCAATGCCTCCTCGAGAAGCTGCAGGCGTTCGCTCTCATTCCGCTCGGCGAGCCGCTCGGCCTGCGCGCCACCCTCCGCACCCCAGAACTCCTCGATCGGGACCACCTGGTCCGCCACCGCGCCGTTCGGCAGTCCCGTGAACGCGACGAGCTCCAAGGGATACAGGTAGGCACCCACCATCGCCGGCAGCGGCCCGGCGGACCCGGGCGACACCCGGCGCATGGGGCCGATGACCTTGCCGCAAGGCGCCACCGGGTTAGCGGACCACACGCCGTCATCAATGGCGAAGGCCAGCTCGAAGACGATCGAAGCGCCGCTATCGGCGAAGAGCGGCGCGCGGTACCGATCTCCCGGCGCAAACAGGACCTCGAGCGTGACGGTCCGGCCGGGAGCCACCGGTTCCGGGCCCGGCGCACAGGAGAACAGTGCCCGTACCCGGCTCCGGAGCGCCGGATGGGGCGCGAACTCCCGATAGCACGCCACGATTCGCCGAGGTTCCATTTCTCCTATCGCCGCAATGCGATCTGCCTCAAATTTTCCCGGCCGGGCACACTTTCGCAAACAGGAGGAGAGCATGCTGCGCACCCTCATCGCCGCCGGACTCGTTGTGCTGGGTGCCGCCGGGAGCGGCTTTCGCAAGCAAGCCGCCGCGAACGAAGTGATTGCGCTCGAAAAGGGGGCGCTGGACCGCTGGGGCAATGGCGACGTGGAGGGCTACCTGTCGCTCTATGCCGACGAGATCACCTACTTCGACCCGATCCAGCCGCACCGCATCGATGGTCTGGCCGCGATGCGTGCGACCTACGGGCCGTTCCAGGGCAAGATCCACATCGACCGCTACGAGATGCTCAACCCCAGGGTGCAGCTCTCGGGCGACATCGCGGTGCTGAGCTACAACATCCAGAACTACGCCAAGCAGCCGGACGGCAGCGAGAAGCCCGGGACGCGTTGGAACGTCACCGAAGTGTTTCGCCGTATCGCGGGCAAGTGGCGCACCATCCACTCACATTTTTCGTTCACCACGCCGAAGCTCGCGCCCTAGGGATTGGCGTTGCCGTGGTCGAGGGTGACCTTGTTCCAGCCCGGCTTTGCCGTCACCATCAGACTCCAGGTGTAAAGCTTGCCTTCCACCGGCGCCTAACCTGCCCTGCGCAGAGGAGGGGCGGACTCCGTCATCTCAGCGCCGCCAGGTTGAGCCCATTCCCAGCAAGCCTTTGATCGCGTCCCCCATCGATGGGCTCCGATACGGCCTCGGCAGCGGCTTGAACCCGAGCTCCGCCGCAACGACCGCGAGCGTGTCCGGACAGAAACAATAGATCCGGATCCGGCTGATCTTGCCGTCCTCCGACTCGATGCGATGGACCTCGTTGAGGCCTTCGACACCATCCAGAGTCCGGAACCCGACGACGATCGGCTCACCGTCGTAGACCACCACTTCCCAGCGCGGCCCGGTTCCAAACCCCAGCCTCGGCATCACCATGTGGGCGTACTTGACCACCTTGGCGAGCTGCTTCAGCGAGCTGAACTCCGCACCACCCACCAGCTCACCCGACACATTCGCCGCGCACAGCTCCGTTATCGCCGTCATGTCCTGCTCGGCGAGGGCGCGGGTGAACCGCTCGACGAGTTCCCGCGGCGGTGCTTCGAAGCCGGCGACGGGCCGGCGGCCTTTCAACCGTCCACGCGCCCGGCTCAGCGCGGATTTCACCGCGCCCACCGTGGTAGCGAGCAGATCGGCGGTCTCCTCCAGGGAAAGATCGAACACCTCCTTGAGTACGATCGCCGCCCGTTCCTGGGGATGCAGCTCCTGAAAGAGCACGTGGGCGGCGGGAGCGGCGTCGGGGATCTCAGTGACCCGATCACTCATATCCTGCGCACTGATCTCGACCGCCTCCTCGGCACGCACCGAGCGCCGTACACGGTCGATCCACAGATTGCTCGCCGTGCGGATCAGATAGGCGCGGGGGTTTTCGAGCTTGGTGTCCGAGCGGGCCAGCAGGCTGAAGACCTTGAGCAGGGTGTCCTGGACCAGGTCCTCCCCGTCCCACACATTGCCGGTGAGTCGCAGGCAATAGCGATGCAACGGCGGACGCTGCTCCGCGAGCCCGTCGAGGAAGCGCCGCCAGGGACCCCGAATCGCCCGCTGCCCGCGAAATGCCGTCGGTTCCGTCACGTGTCCGTCCCGGTTCAGGTCTCTGTAGACGAATGGTGACCCGGAAAGGATACTCGGCCCTATCTTTCGTACCATGCCCGACCGCCGCTACGACGAGAACGAAATGGCCGCGATCTTCCGTACCGCCGCGGAAGGTCCCCAGCCCGCCGAGCGCGGCGTTCCGCGCGAAGAGGGGATGACGCTCGCCGAGCTTCAGGCTATCGGGCGGGAAGTGGGCATCGCGCCGGATGCCGTGGCCCAGGCCGCGCTCGCGCTCGACGTACAGCGCAGCGCGCGGCCGAGTACGCTGCTGGGACTCCCGATCGGCGTTTCACGCACGGTCGAGCTCAACCGGCGGCTGAGCGACGAGGAGTGGGAGCGGCTGGTGGTACAGCTTCGTGAGGTCTTCCACGCGCGCGGCAGCGTCCGCAGCGACGGCTCGCTCCGACAGTGGACCAATGGCAACCTTCAGGTGTTGCTCGAGCCGACCGAGACCGGGCACCGCCTGCGCTTCCGCACCACACACGGCGCCGCGAGATCACAGATCGGCGCGGGCCTCGTGGCAATCGGCGCCGCCGGGGTGACCGCCATTGTCACCTCGGTCAGCGGTCATCTTGCCAGCGCGGCTAGCGGCATCGGCGTCATGGTGGCGATGGGCGCGGCCCTGGTCGCCGGCGGCGCACTGCGCCTGCCACGCTGGGCCCGGATCCGCCAACGCCAGATGGAGGACCTCGCCACCCGCGTCGCAGCCGATAAGGAAGGCATTAAGGAGGATTAACAACCGCACGGATTCTGCGTGATCCTCAATCATGCGAGTCCGTTCCGTATTGCCGGCCCTGCTCTCCGCCGCCTCGCTCTCGCTGATCACCTGCGCCAGTCCCACGGACCCTGCCGAGCCAAGGCACGGTCTCGTCGCCCTTTCGGTAGCCGCTCCGGCCACCCTCTTTGTCCACGAAAACCATTTGGTGGAGGTCTCCGGCATCGACGCGACGGGCGGGGCGATCTACCCCCTCCCCACGGCGCCCAAGTTTACTTCCAGCGATAGCACCATCGTGAGCGTGTCTCCCGAAGGCGTGATCACCGGCCTTCGCCGCGGCAGCGCGACGGTCCGAGTCAGTGCCGAAGGAGTCGACACCAGCTTTTCACTGCGGGTTTACGCGCGGGTCAGGCTGGCGCCGGCGGACGCACCGCAATGGCGCGGTGATCTGATCATGGCGATCGGCGACAGCATCCAGTTCAGCGCAGCCTACACCGACGTCGACGGCAACCTGCTGGCCGAAACGCCTCCCACGGCCTGGGCCACCGATTCGCCCGGCATTGCGAGTGTGACCGACGCCGGTCTGGTGGTGACGTACGCGTCTGACGTCGCGACGCTCACGGCGACGACGCCGGATGGCCAGGCGCAGATCCAGCTGCGGGTCACCGAAGTTGTCGCGGGCGAGCCCGCGACGGTGCGGTTCGTCCACGCGCTCCGCGGAGTCGGTCCCCTGACCTTTCACTCGAACAAGGGCGCTGCGGTAACCCTGGAGTTCGGCGAGTGGACCGAGCTGCCCGTGACCTCGGGAACGTTGATCGTGAACGTGGAAGGGCTGCCGCCGGGAGCTCCGGAGTTCGCGGGTTATCAGCACTTCGTCAATCTCATTCACGGCGGCGATCGCTTCTCGCTCTTCGCGCTCGGCGGCACGACGCAGGCGTTTCTCACCGGCGTCTGGCCGGAGCGCCGCCCGATGGTGGGCAGCGATTCGGGACTGGTGCGCATCCTTCAGGGATGGGAGGGCTACGGCGTGATGTATCTGACGCCCTCGGGCGGCCCGCCCAACGGGCTCCCCGCCGAATGTTACTTCGATCCCACCAACGTGAGCCCGTACTACGGCCTGCCCGCGGGAACGTTCGACGTGGTGATGCAGCAGAAGTACGGCAGCAAGAGCGTCGCGCGATTGCATGCCTCCGCCCTGGCGGGCCAGGCGTTCACCGGCGTGATCACGGGCAACGGCCCCGACACGATGGAGCTCCTGGAGTTTCCCGATCCCTGACGGCCGCGCTGGCCGCGCTGCTGGCCGGCTGCGCCAATACGCCCGAGCGGCCGTGCGATCCGACGCGACCAGCCAAACCCGACCGCTACTCGGACGCCGACGCGCCGCTGCCGCGCCATTTCGTCGCCTCGGCGGCGGGTACGGTGATCTTTTCGGATAACACGCCGTCCGACAATCCCATCACGAATGCCGGCGCCGCGCTGGGCCGGGTCCTGTTCTACGACCCTCGGCTCTCGCGCACCGACCGCGTGTCGTGTGCTTCGTGCCACCGGCAACAGTTCGGCTTCGGGGACACGACGCGTTTGAGTCCCGGCATCTTCGGACGCCAGGGCAACCGGCGCACCCTCGCCCTGGCGAATGCGCGCTTCAACGACCACGACAGGTTCTTCTGGGACGAGCGGGCGGCGTCACTCGAGGCGCAGGTCGTCGTCCCCATCCAGGACAGCCTGGAAATGGACCTGGGGCTGGACAGTCTGGAACGGAAGCTCGGGGCGACGCGCTACTACCCCGCCCTGTTTGCCGCCGCATTCGGCTCGCCGAAGGTAACCCGCGAGCGCATCGCCCGGGCCCTCGCCCAGTTCGTCCGCTCCCTGATCTCGGCGGATTCCCGGTTCGACCGCGCGTTCGCGACGGGCGGCGCGCCGGATTACTCGAGGCTCACCACCGCGGAACGCGAGGGGCTGGGGATCTTCAACGCGAGCGGCTGCGTGAACTGCCATCGCACCATCACCCAGTTCGCCGACAAGCCCAACAACATCGGGTTAGACTCGTTGCCGGCGGACAGCGGTGCAGGCAGGGGAGCCTTCAAGCCCGCATCCCTGCGCAACGTGGCGGTGCGGCCTCCCTACATGCACGACGGCCGCTTCAAGACGCTGGAGCAGGTGGTGGAGTTCTACAGCGCCAGGGTCCAGGACGGACCCTATCTCGATCCCCGGCTCCGGGCAGCAGACGGCACGCCGAGGCGTTTGAACCTGACGCCAGCCCAACAGGCGGCGCTGGTGGCGTTCTTGAAGGCGCTCACGGACTCAACGTTTCTTCGCGCGCCGAAGTTCTCCAACCCATTCGCCTGTCATTGACGCGTTCCCCGGGCAACTTCGCTTTCGGCATTGCGGAGCACGAGCGTCGTCCCCCCTGCACCGGATCGAACAAACTCCACGGTGATTTCGGAGGGCTCGTCCCAAATCTTGCCGCCACTCAGGAGCCCGACCAGGAAGGTGCCGCTGGTCAGCGGAACCAGGATCGCGTTCGCGTACCGCGGCCCGCCGCCGCCGACCGGCGGCGTCCATTGCGTCCGAAGCGAGCCGCGGGCATAACTGACCACGACCGAGGCGCGGCTGCCTCCCTCGTAGAGCGGACTCCAGACGTTCTTGGGATCGGTGATGCTGAGCGGGTAGGTCCCGAGATACGGCAGCGCGGCGGCGGAATCGAAGGCGATCGCGTGGGAAGGAGTGACGCTGATCGCCATGGGGATCGCTACGGTCCCCCAGCGCATGCTGAGCGTCATGGTGGACGTGGTGACCTGGGTGAACTCCCAGGTCAGCATCTCCACCGGAGGACCGGTTCTGATTCGGACCGGGAACTTCAGCACAGCCCGCATGGTGTCGGGAAGGTCCATGTGGAAGCGTTGCGGTGTGTTGTCCAGCACCAGCGTCCAGGTGAGGCTGGCGCGATGCACGACCAGCCAGACCGAGTACTTGCCCTTCCTGAGCGGATGCCCGTCGAGCTGGATGTCTCTGTTAGTCTCGATGGTAGTGGCCATGTTGGCCCCGGGGGTCCAGATCTCCCCCCACTGGACGACTCCGCCGAAGAGCTTGGGGCGGCCGCGCACCTGGGGTCGCGCGTAATCCAGCGCAACGACGGTGCCGTCGAGCATCTGTGAGACGGTGCCTCGCTCACTGGAGCGAATCTGGGAATAGAGTGGTCCGGGAGCCGCTGCCAGGGGGAGAACGAGAAAGGCCAGACGCATACCATCCACCTGCGAGGGTGCAAGGGAAAAATACTTTGACCCTGCGTCGGACGCAGCGTACGTTTGGGCCTCAGCCTCCAGCGCAGCGCGCGATGCACCAGCGGCTCGCGAAACTCTATGGGTTGGTGGGCTTGAGCCTCGCGGCGGTTGGGCAGCCCTCGGGCCCGACGCGCGTGCCCATCCACGCGCGACCTGCGCGCGCCGATTCCTGCGTCCCCGATACGACTGGTCGCACCGAAATGCGCCGCTTCACTCTCGGCTTGGTTGCTCACCCGCTGGACTCTGCCAAGACGAGCAGGGCGGCCGACCTCTTCGCCGCTCAGGCACTCCGAGAATACTTCAAAGCCCCGGCCGGGTTGCAGCTCCCGCTCTGGGCTCGGGTAGTCGTAGAGGAGACTCAGGGGGACACGAGTTTGCCCGCGTGGGCACGCAATACGCTGAAGGCCGATGCGGTGAGGGTCCAGGCATCGGCTCCAGGGTTCGGTCTCATCAGTGACGTTGTGTTCACGCTGGATCGCCAGGGGCGGCTGCTTGACTCAACGATCTTCGTCCAGACCGCATCCCCGGAGCTGAACGCGAGTCTCAGCGCCGCGATCCGGAGCGCCGACTCGGCGCTCGATTTTGTCGGCCTCTCCGTCACCGAAAGGGAGCCGCGCGGAAGCGTCCTGTTGCGCCTAGCGGTCATGGATAACCGTGTTGCGGGTGTCGAACTGCTCCGGCTCGCGGTCCCGACCATCCTGGCCGAAACGGCGGTGCAGCAGGTCAAAGTCGTCGCGCCGCGTTTCCCCTCGGTGGCCGCCCGTGCCGGGATCCCGGGGTCGGTGGACCTCCAGTACGTGGTGACCGCGGAAGGGAAAGTGGATCCCGCAAGCTTCCGGGTCATCCAGGGCCAGTACAAGGAATTCGTCAACGCCGCCGCGGAGGCGATCAGCCAGAGCACCTTCCAGCCGGCGCGCCTCCGCGGGTGCGCGGTGCCGTCCCTGGTGCAACAGCGGGTGGTTTTCCGCGTGGGACCTTGATTCAGGGCTGCCGATGCGCATGGGCCCCGCCCGGTAAGAAACCGGTTCGCCGGTACATTTCGACGTCGAGCTTGAACCTGGGATCGTTGGTATCGAGCACGGGCCACTTGCCCATATCCTGCGGGACAAAGAGCGCGGCGAGAATGCCCATCCCACCTTCGCTGATGGTTCTTCCCGTCGGGTTGTCATAAGCCACCGTGACCTTGTAGCGCCGGGCGGCCTTGAGCTTGAGCCCTTCGCCGCTCGCACCATAGACCTTGCGCTCGACGCCCCGAATCCTGCCGCCGGCATCCACGTCGGGCCGCACGTCGATCACCGTCTTGCCGCTCTCCAGATCGGTCAGCGTCAGGGACCTCGCGTAATCGTGCAGGTGTCCGCCGGCAACGAGCACCCTGCCGTCCAGCGGCAGCACGAAGGTCTGTTCCAGCTCGGTTCTGCCGGGCGCCAGGTCGAACGACGCGCCGCCACCGGGCGCGAAGTGGGCGTCGAAGCCCAGCGGGATGACCGACACCGGCTGGGGATTGGCATCGGCCGGGAGGTAGGGAAGGGTCAGCTCCAGGATGACCCGCTCCGGCTCGGCCGCGACCGGCAGCCAGGCGGCGAGCAAGCCGAGCGCGCTCCCCTGCTCCATGCGCATCCCGACGCCGCGCGGCAGCATCAGGTCCTCGCTCTCCTGCGCGAAGGCCAGCAGCCGCTCCCAGATCGGGAACAGGAGCTCGCGCCGCTCCTTGTGCAGCACGACCACATGGTGCATCCGGTTCTTCGGCAGCGGATTGCCGGCGCAGTCGAAGAGTCGGAGCCGGGTTCCCCGGACCCAGCCGCTCACCGGCCAGGCAAAGTCCTGAATCGGGGTGAGAATGTGGCTGTGGTAATACTCCGCTTCGCCCTCGGCGGCGGGCAGCTCGACGGGTCCCACCCGGATCACGACTTCGTGTCGTGACCGGTCGAGGTTCACGGCGAGGGTCCCGGGCGGCTCGGCGCTACAGGCCGCGAGGCTGGTGAGGACTGCGAGTACCGTTGACATGGTCGGCTCCGTTGCGATGGTGTGTCCGCAACCTCGTCGACCCCGGTCAAGCCGCGATCAAGCCCTGGGCCTGGCTCGACTTCACGCGGTATCTTCTGGACAGCGCTCGGGGCACAATCCCACACTCCCGGAGGCCCATGGATCGCCGAACTTTCCTCGAGGGCGCCGCGTTAGGCGCGGCCGAGCTCGCGCTGGGCGGACTCGCCAGCACCGCCAGTGCGCAACAAGACGTCGTGGTCGCGCAAATCTCGAAGCAGCATGACGCCACCGTCAAAATGCTCCAGGACTGGATCGCGCTCCCGTCCATCGCCGCCGAGAACAAGGGCTACCCGCAGGGCGCCGAGTACATGGCCCAGCTCGCGCGCGACGCGGGCTTCCAGAATGCTGCCCTCATCCCGACGGCGGGAAAGCCCGGCGTATTCGGCACGATCGACGTTGGCGCCGCGACGACACTAGCCGTGTACTTCATGTACGACGTGAAGCAGTACGATCCCAGTGAGTGGAGCTCCCCGCCGCTCGAAGCCCGGCTCGTCGACAAGCCCGGCTTCGGCAAGGTGATCGTGGGCCGCGGCGCGACCAACACGAAAGGGCCCCAGGTCGCCGTGCTCGCGGCGCTGCACGCGTTCAAGGCCGCCAGAGTGAAGCTGCCGGTCAACCTCGTCCTGGTGTGCGAAGGCGAAGAGGAAATCGGCTCCCCCAACTTCAGGCAGATCGTCTTCAAGCCCGAAGTCGAAGCCGCGCTCCGCAAGTCGGTCGGCATCTTCATCCCGCTCGGCAGCCAGTCCCCCGACG
>CAYNNS010000010.1:0-23417 GCA_964398345.1 uncultured Gemmatimonas sp.
GAGCCGCCGCGGTGACGGATCCAGTAATGCGAGAGGAAGTGATTGGCGAGCAGCGGGATGTCTTCCTGGCGCTGGCGCAGCGGCGGCAGCGCGATCGGAACCACCCGGAGCCGGTAGAAGAGGTCACCGCGCAGAATTCCACTCTCCACCGCCTGCTGCGGATAGCGGTTGGTCGCCGAGATGAAGCGCACGTCCACTTGCGCGTCGGTGGTTTCCGAACCGACCCGGCGGACCACACCGTCCTGGATCACGCGGAGCAGCTTCGCCTGGATGGCGAGCGGCATCTCGGTGAGCTCGTCGAGGAAGAGCGTCCCGCCGTTCCCCGTTTCGAGCAGACCGGGCTTGTCCCGATCGGCGCCGGTGAAAGCGCCTTTGCGATGGCCGAACATCTCGGACTCGAGCAGCGGCTCCGGCAGGGCGGCGCAGTTGATCGCGACGAGGCCCTTGCGGTTGCGGCGGCTGTGCTGATGGATGAACTGCGCGATGACTTCTTTGCCGGTGCCGCTCTCGCCGCTGATGAAGACCGAGGCATCGGTCGGCGCGACCTTGCGGGCCAGCTCCACCGCCTTGCGAAACGCCGGAGAAATGCCGATAAGCGCGATCGAATCGCTGTGACTGTGCTGCTGCAGCACCTGCTGCCGGAGCTCACTGGCTTCCCGGCTCATCATCACCGCATGTGAGGCGCGTCCGATCAACACCTGCAGATGGGTGGCACTGAACGGCTTGGGCAGATAATCCCAGGCGCCGGCGCGCAGCGCCTCGATACTCGAGGTGACGCTGGGGTTGCCGGTCATCACGACGACGATGGTGTCCTTGTTCTCTTCGAGCGCGGCGCGCAGGATCTCGAACCCTGAGACTTGCGACATATACAAGTCGACCAGCACGATGTCGAACTTGCGGCGCTTGAGCAACTCGCGGGCTTCTTCGCCGCGGCCGGCGAGCGTCACCGAGAAGCCGTCCATCTGTAACACGCTGGCACAGCTCTCCCGCAGCGTCCGCTCATCGTCGATGAGCAGGATGCGGATGTTGGCCTTGACCTCCTGCGGAATCGAAAGCGGGTCGCGGGTTCCCGCGCCCGGCTCTGGAAAGCCCGATGCCCCCGGAGGTACCGTTGTGGGCGTGCTGCTCATGCCAGCTCCTGTCGTGGCTCTATTGCGATTCTGCTGCCCCCAAGCTGCGATTTCCGTGCCCAGCCGTGCGTGCAAGCAACAGATTCCCGCAACGTCTGGCTGGAATTGAAGCAACATTACCTCGTCTGATGCGCAGACGCAACAACATCATAGCTCTGGTACCACGCGAGTTGCACCCGGCAAACGGCCTCCGCGACACATGGTATCTCCCTTGCAACACCCTCGCGGACCCACGATTATCAGAGAGCTGTAGGAACCAGGAAAGAGCCGCGGATGCCGATCCCCGAAGGTCCTGAATCGCCGTTACAGAATCCGCTCGCGGCCGCTCCAATCACGACGGCGCTTGAAGCCATTCCCGAGCCGCCGCCGTCTACGGCACCGAGTCTCCTCCGCGTCATTTCGATGCTCCGGCGCTTCCGCTGGATCATCGTGGGACTCACCGTCCTCGGGTTAGGCGGCGGCATCCTCGCGACCCGCTTCATCAAGCCCAACTACGAGGTCCAGGCCACCATCTGGGTGGAGGCGCCGGCCAGAGGCCGGTTGGGCGGGCCTATTCAGGGTGACGAGCTGCTCACGTCGCGGGCGTGGGTCGAGCTGCTCAACACCTACGCCGTACTCGATCCCGTGGTACAGGAGCAGAAACTCTATCTGAGCCACGAGGAGAAGGGCGACTCGCTGCTGTTCCAGGGCTTCGACCTTAATAACCGTTTCCTGGCCGGCCAGTTCACGCTTTCGATAAGCAAGGACGGCCGTACCTATACGATCAAACAGCGCAACGGGCTGTATTCGGAAACCGGCAGCCTGGCCGACTCGGTCGGCCGCAAGCTCGGCTTCCGCTGGACTCCACACCCCGACAAGTCGGTTTGGGGGAAGGACGTCCGCTTTGACGTGATCACACCGCGAGAGGCCTCCGGTCAGCTGTCCTCCCGGCTCAATCCCAGGCTCAAGGAAGAGCAGTTCCTGGTCCTGACCCTGCGCGACCAGAACGCGAAGGCTGCCGAGCGAACCCTGAATGCTTTGGTGCGCCGCTTCGTGCAGGAGGCCGCCGATCAGAAGCGGGCCAAGCTGACCCTGCTCTCTCAGGTACTCGACTCACAAGTCACCAATCAGGCGATTCGCCTCAAGCTGGCTGAAGAAGCCCTCGAGTCGTTCCGCGTCGGGACGGTTACGCTACCGCGAGAAGACGCGCCGGTTGCACCCGGCCTCGCGTTCACCCAGCCGACGGTGTACGGGCAATTCTTCACGCAGCGCACCATGCTCGACTCGCTGAAGCGCGACCAGCGCGACCTCGAGGATGTGCTGCAACGCAGCAAGGAAGCTGGCGTCCCCATCGACGCCTTCAACATCATCGGCGCAGTGCGATCGGCGCCCGACCTTCAGCGCGTGCTCGGCGAGCTGTCGACCGCGGAGGCCGACCTCCGTACCATGCGCACGAAGTACACCGATGAATACAAAGGCGTCCGCGACTTGCTGGATCGCATTCAGATCCTTCGAACGCAGACCATTCCAACCTATGCGAATGCGCTGATTCGCCAGCTCAAGGATCGGCAGGACGAGCTGTCCAACCGGATCAGCATCGCTTCGAAGGAGCTGCAGTCGATCCCGGTGCGCTCGCAGACCGAAGCCCGGCTGCGCCGTGAGGTCGAACAGGCCGAGAATCTCTTCAAGCAGCTGGAAGCGAGCCACCAGGCCGCGAGGCTCGCTGAAGCGAGCGCAATTCCCGACGTGCGGATTCTCGATAGCGCCGTGGCACCTTCGCACCCGAGTCACAACAGCTCGAGCAGCCTGGTGCTCATGGGCCTCGTCATTGGCCTTGGTCTCGGGCTCGGCATTGCGTTCCTCGCCGACCGCTTTGACCCCCGCTTCCGCTATCCGGATCAGGTCTCATCCGGTCTGGGCCTCCCGATCCTCGGCACGATTCCCGAGATCAAACGCGCCAAGGGCCGGACCGCCAACGCCGACGAGGCGGCCCAGGTCGTCGAGGCATTCCGCTCGATCCGTATGAGCCTGGCGCACAGCTTCGATTCCAGTGGGCCCATCGCGCTAACAATCTCCAGCCCGTCACCCGGCGACGGCAAATCGCTGATCGCCTCGAACCTCGCGCTCTCCTTTGCGGAGGCAGGGTATCGCACCGTGCTGGTTGACGGCGACATCCGCCGCGGCGGGCTGCACCAGACCTTCGGCGTCGAGCGCCGGCCCGGCCTGGTGGATCACCTCGCCGGCGACGTCAGCCTGGCGGGTATCCTGCGCCCGGCAACGCACGCCCTCCTGACGCTGATCCCCTGCGGCTCCCGCAAGCACCTCGGGCCGGAGCTGCTCGGCAGCGTCCGCATGCGCGAGCTGATGGACCAGCTCAAGAAGGACTACCAGGTCATCATCATGGACAGCCCGCCGCTCGGAGCGGGCATCGATCCCTTCGTGCTCGCGACGGTCGCGGGCCACCTCGCTATCGTACTGCGGGCTGGAGAAACCGACCGCCAGCTCACCGAAGCGAAGCTTCGCATTGTCGATCGATTGCCGGTCCGGATGCTCGGGGCGATCCTCAACGACGTGCGGCTCAACGAGGGCGCGTACAAGTACTACCGCTACAGCTATGGCTACGTGGCGGAAGAAGAAGCCGAGCTGGCGGAAACGCCGAAGCTCGGCTCGGGAAAGAACTAACCCGCTCCCTGTTCCAGCAGGGTGTGGGCGTCGGCCCGTGCCACTTCATCGATCGGCACGTCGTGGATCAGCGTCCGAACCTCGACCGCGCGTCCGTTGAGCGCATGCAGCGCGAGCATCAGCCGGTCCGCCAGCTTCTGGGCCCCCTCCTTCGCGCTCCCGCTCGACACCACGGCAAACCGCAGCGGGCCGATCCGGCCCACCAGGTCCGCCGCGCGCACCGAGCCCCGCACGATTTCACCCATCCGCCTGGCCAGCTCGCCGGCCTCCTCGAGGGCCGTGGCCTTCACTGCGTCATCGAGCGACACGGTGATGAGCGACACTTCGCGCTGATTGCGCCGGGCCTCGGCCAGCACTTCATCGGTGCGGCGGAGCATGCCGCGCTTGTTGTAGAGGCCCGTGAGGTCGTCCACGAGGGCCTCGTCGACCAGGCGGTCGGCCGCCGCCTTCACGTCGAGATAGATCCGGATCTTGAGCAGCAGGATTTCGGGATCGAGTGGCTGCCCGTAGAACTCCCACGCACCCGACCGGTAGGCCTCGATGCGCTGCTGCCGCCCAGCCGGTCCGGCGGTGCTCAACAGGATCGGCGTCGCATGCCCGATCCGTACGTCCTTGCGAAGCTGGCGACAGACCTCGGCCCCGCTGAGGTCGGGCATCTGGTTGTCGAGGATGATCAGATCGGGCGGCGATTCGAAGGCGCGCTGCAGGGCCTGCCGGCCCGTGTAGGCCCGCTGGACCTCGTAGCCCTCTGCCACGAGGATCGTCTCCACCGAACGCGCCGCCCACTCCTGATCGTTCGCAATCAGGATCCTGGCCGGCCTGGGGGCCTCTTGGCCCGCATTGGCTTCGCTCATGGTGTCCACCCCGCCGGAGGAGTCCTGTGTGGAAGCGCTGGCGGAAGGGTGGCGATGGTGCAACATGTTGCGATTGTGTCCGATCTACAGGATTCCAGGGCGACTCTGGAGCCACCCAGGACCGTACAGCCCAAGCTATTTGCCTTCAAGAGCTTGCGGTTCATAGCCAAGGCGAATGGGCGACCGAGGGCAACTCGAGACGCGTCCGATCCCCGAAAACACCGCAAGAAACCTTCCGTAAATGTAGAAGAATCTCACGGTTGGAGGTTTTTGAAGCCCGCTTGGCACAGGAAGTGTAGTGGCACCCATACATCCTGTTGCGCCGGCTCTACCGATCGGCGGCTGCGAGGTGCGTTGGTCTCCGAACACCATTGGCTAAACCCTTGTCGTTTAAGGGCTTTTATATGCTGTATTCTCGCCCCACTTGGGAGCACACTCCCTGCGAAGGACCTTCGATGAAATCAACCGAGCGCAATTTGCCGACTATGACATCCCAGCGCCGCGCCCTGCTCGCCCTGCTCGCCTTCCTCACCCCGTTCTCGCTCCGCGCCCAGGAAACCCGGCGCGCCGAGGCCACCCGAGCCGAGCTGCAGGCAAGCCTGGTGGAGCTGGAGCAGTACGCCGCGTCTTCCGGGTACAGCGGCCGGCTGCGCGACCAGAAGCGCCGTGAGGCGGCGCTGATCCGGGAGCGGTTGGAGCTGGGTGACATTCAAGTCGGTGATTCGGTCGAGCTCGCCGTGGTGGGCGAGAAGGACTACACCGGAACCTTTCCTGTGGTGGCGGGACGGGTGATATCGCTCCCCGGGCTCCCCGACATCCCGCTCCGCGGTGTGCTGCGTTCCGAGGCGCGCGACTACATCACCGGCAAGCTCGCGACCTACATCCGCGATCCGCAGGTGCGGGTGCGTACCACGATCCGATTGAGCGTGTTTGGCTCGGTGGGAAGACCGGGCTTCTATCAGGTCCCGGCCGATGCCCTGGCAACCGATGTGCTGATGAAGGCGGGTCTCGCCCCGGACGCTGACCCCAACAAGGCGTTCATCCGTCGCGGCGAAGAGGTGATCTGGCCGGCAGATTCATTCCGCGAGGCGATGCAGAAAGGCCTCACACTCGATCAGCTCAACCTTCGCGCGGGAGACGAGCTCGTCTTCGATCCCCGCAAGCGGCCGGGTGGTGTCAGCATCTACACGATTCTCGGTGCGGTGAGCGCGGTGACGAGCTTGACGTACCTGGGCATTCAGATCTTCAAAAAATAGGATCGCGTTGCGGGCGACGCGCATGACTATGCCGATGGAAGGGACCAAAACCGACAAGTCCTGGAGGCGCAGCCATCTCCAGTTGCTGCGCGACGGTGAGGAACCGCCCCGGCCTCGGGGCGACGGCGGTATACGCCGGGTCCTCAACGTCACCGTGGCCTTGATCGGCCTGATCGTCACCTTCCCGCTCTGGATCCTCATTGCGATCGCGATCAAGCTCACTTCGCGCGGGCCGGTCTTCTACGACCAGACCCGCGTCGGGCTCGATTCGCGCGGCACCGGGATCCGCCCCAACGACCCCCGCCGCAAGCAGGACCTCGGCGGACGGCCCTTCCGCATCTACAAGTTTCGCACGATGCAGGTAGACGCCGAGCATGGTACCGGCGCGGTATGGGCGACCCACAATGACGGCCGGGTCACGTCGGTCGGGCGGTTGCTTCGGCAATACCGGCTCGACGAATTGCCCCAGCTCATCAACGTGCTCAAAGGCGACATGAATGTGGTGGGACCCCGGCCCGAGCGCCCGGCTATCGTGGCGGACCTGCGCGGCCAGATCCCCAACTATCAGGAGCGCCAGCGGGTTCGGCCGGGGATCACCGGCCATGCCCAGGTCAACCTCCAGTACGATTCCTCGCTGGACGACGTCCGCCGCAAACTGGGTTATGATCTCGAGTACATCCACAAGCAGGGCTTCTGGGCAGACCTCAAGATCATGGCGGTGACGCTTCCCGTGATGCTGTTCCGTCGGGGCTCGCGCTGAGCGCACCCGCCGTGAGCTCCGCAGGCAGTGTGGCCCAGGCCGGCGGAAACCGGTTTGCGGCGCAGCTCCCCAACGTCCTGACCGGCAGCGCCTTCGCCATTCTCTTCGCCAAGCCGATGGCGATGCTGGTGAGCGACTGGTGGACCAACCCGGAAGCGGGCCACGGACTGCTGCTCTTCCCGGTTGCCATCTGGCTCGCCTGGAAGGGCGGAATTCGCCCCGACGCGAAGCCCAGCTTCGGGCTCGGGATGGCAATTCTGGTCTTTGCTGTCCTGGTCCGCGGCGTCAGCGACCTCGCCGCCGAGCGCTACACCATGCGGCTCGCCATGGTCATCGCTCTTGTCGGGCTGGTCGTTGTATACTGGGGAATCAGGCAGGCCATGGCATGGTGGCTTCCGCTCCTGCTCATCACCCTGTCGATTCCCTTCCCCGAGTTGATCACAAGCGCCCTCGCCCTCCCGCTCCAGTTCCGGGCTTCGAAGCTGGGCGCAGCGCTGCTCCAATGGCGCCACGTTCCCGTCCTGCTCTCGGGGAACATCATCGAGATTCCGGGCCACCGGCTCTTCGTGACCGAGGCATGCAGCGGGCTCCGCTCACTGACCGCACTGCTCAGTGTGGCGGTGCTCACGGCGGGGCTCTGGCTGCGCGGACCGCTGATGCGCGTCCTGCTGGTCGCGATGGCGATTCCGGTCGCCATTCTGATCAACGGAGTAAGAGTCTTCTTGACGGGGTTCCTGGTGTTCTTTGTGGATCCCAAGCTCGGCGAGGGGTTCCTGCACCTCACCGAGGGCTGGCTGCTCTTCCTGGTTTCGCTGCTCGTCGTGGGAGCCATGACGCTGCTCTTCCGGCTCATCGAGAGTTTTATTCGGCACCGCAGGGAGCCCGACCATGCCGTCGCCTAAGGCGAGAGCGTGGGCCCCAGTCGCGGTGCTGGGAGTGGGCTGCGGGTTGCTGCTGCTTTCGGCGCGGCAGCTGACCATGCCCCTGGTCACCCCGCTCACGACCCTGCCGCTGACCCTCCAGGGATTTACGGGGAAAGACATCGAGGTGCCCCCGGAGCAGCGCGCGATCGCCGGGATGTCGAGTTACGTGATGCGGATCTTCGAGCAAGGCACTCAACCCGGCGGCCGCGCCTTCTCGGTGTACGTTGGCTATTACGAGTCGCAGATTCAGGGAAAGAGCATCCATTCACCCAAGAACTGCTTGCCGGGTAATGGGTGGGAGCCAATCAGTGCCGGTACTACCAACATCCCGGTCGGCTCGGGCTTGGTTGCGGTAAACCGCTACCTGCTGGGCAAGGAGAGCCAGACTGCCCTGGTGTATTATTGGTATCAGGGCCGGGGCCGCATCGCCGCGAACGAGTACAAGGTCAAATGGAACCTGCTGCAGGACAAAGCCCTGCGCGGGCGCAGTGAGGAAACCCTGGTGCGGATCGTGGTTCCCTACACCGGGTCAGCTGCCGCGGCCGACAGTCTCGCCACCAGCGTGGCGGCCGAGCTGATGCCGCAAGTCGAAGCGCACCTGCCGCCCTATCCCGGGCGCTCGGCACTCAAGAGCTGAAGGAGCCACTGTGAGCACACTCTCCCCGCAAGCCCGCCGGCTCCTGCCGCTGCTCTATCTCGCGGCGCTGCTGATTGTTTTTGACCAGGCGCTCGACATCCTTGGCGGCGTCTGGCCGCTGCACCCCGAGCTCACCAACTGGCGGGTCGGTACCTTCGGCGTAGCGCTCTCCAGGCTCGAGTTCCTTGCGCTGGCGGATGCGCTTGCCGTGGCAACCGCACTCTTTCTTGACCACCGGAAACTGCTCGCCGTTCTCAGCGCGGTTCATCTGGTGGTCGGAACTGTTCTGGTGGGAGGCATGGCCCTGTTTGCACTCGACGTTCTGCAGCTTCGGCGCCTGATGCGTCCGGAGCGGGTGCGTCAACTGGATATCGCTGCGATCAGAACTCTGCTGTTGGGTGGCGCCACGGCGCTCGCGTGCCTGATTTTCCCAATCGCCGTCTGGCGCACCCGTCAACGGAAGGCGAAAGAGCAGAAGCCCCGTGATGGTATTCTCGTGGCGAGCGCTGCCCGGAGCTCCACAGGTGAGTAGCTCTCGCGACACGCAGCCGGAGACCGTCCTGACGGTGGGCGGCGCGATCGCGATGCTTGCGATCGCGGGTCAGCTGCTCACGATCTACAGCGACAGTGATCTCAGCACGCCTATCGGACGCTTCGCGGCACTGACGGACGGACTCCGCCACCTGGCTCCGATCCTCGGCGCGTCCGCCCTGCTGCTTGCCGGCTCCTGGGATACGGAGTTCCGAGGACGCCGCAATGCGATAGCCATCTGGATCGGCTTTCTGATGCTCGTCGCGTTGTTCGCGCTGACTACGGTGATTCCTGATGCCGGCAAGCTCTCCACGAGCGTCCTTCCATCGGAATGGTTCCGCTACCAAAGTCAGGTGGTCCGGTCGATCCTCTATCTGCTCGGGAGCATCCTCGCGCTCGGCGTGGCGCTCTGGCGGTTTCTAACCAGGATACCGCTGGAAGCGAGCGAGTAGGGCGAACAGGCCGGACCGTTCGCCCATTCGCTTCAACCGTCCCAACCTCACACCGTCGGAGCCGTCCCTTCCGTCGCCTCCGGCGGCTTCCTTCTGGTCCGCGGTCCAATCACCAACCGTGCCGCATCCCATGCCGCGAGCAGCTCGGCATCACCGCGGAAGCGGCGTCGGTTGAAGGTGTTGAGCACCTCGACGGCGCGCATGAGCTCCGCGGCCACTGCATCGAGGTCCGCCCGAGCGCCGACGTGACTCTCCCGGCCGGCGCTGCCGGACTCGATCGTCGCTTCGAATTCCTGGATGGCCTGGGCCAGGTCCTGGAGCATCGCCTCGGAGAGCCCGTACTTCGTGAGCGTGTCCTTGTTGGCCTGGCCTTCCGCCAGCATCGCCTTCGCCGCCACAAGGTAGGTCTTGTTGGTGGCGTTGGTCGAGGGGAGCTGGAACTTGCCGATCAGCTCGGGGTGTTCCTTCGCTGCGAGCTCCCCGACCCGGACCAGATGGCGGAGCAGCTGATCGTGCAGCTGGTCCCGCAGCTCCATCCGGCGGGCTGCCCCCGCGTGCTCGGCGATCTGGCCCGCCCGCTGCCTGGCCGCCAGGCCCTCGGCCCGGTTCAACAGCTCCTCCAGGTTTTCCACCTGCTTCAGGTACCCTGCGTCGTCGCTGGGATGGGCCCGGCAGAATTCCAGCGCCCGGGTCGCCATCTCGAGCTTGCTGCGCACATCCGCGTTCATAACGCCTCCACATGAGTGTCCTGCGCCGGCGAAAACGGTTGGCGGTGACCGCGCCGTGATTTCGGGAACTACGAGCCGGCGCCTATCGCGAGGTTCGTGCCGTCAGGGTCCGGGCCGGAAGGAAGGGTGCATAACCCGCGAGAATGCGGGTGGGTTAGACTCGGAAGCTCTTGGCACAGCAGCGGAAGCGAACTCGGCGGCGCCGGATTGGAGCTGGGGCGGTACGACCGAACGCCGGATCGAGCGCATCGGGGGTGACCTCTGGAGAGGACAGTCTACCCGGTTTGGAAGGCCAGAGTGTCCATTTTGGATGACAGGCGGCCCGGACGGAGCCGCTGCCCGCGCCGCGAGATTCGGGTGCGGCCGGCTGGGACGGCAGCGCGGAGCAATGTACTTGAGCCATCGCAGCCCAGGTCGTTGTCGCAACGCGATTTGAAAGCCGCGAGTGCGTCGCGGAGCGCGGCGTTGCCGAGGCGGAAACCAGCTGCCCAAGCGGCGAAAAGTGTCGCCGCCATTTGTAACGGCATGGAGGTTGAGTTAGGGACGCCTCGACCCATTCGGATCACAGCACGGGAGGAAACGATGCGAACATCGCACCTGGTTTTGGTGTCGTTGCTGGCCGCGGGGTGTGCGGGCTCCCTGCGGAACGAGCGTCCGGCTCCCTTGCTTCGCCCGGCCGATTCCCTGGAGTACGCACCCTATATATGGAACGGCACGCTCGAGCTCACGGGGCAGGCGTTCCTGACTACGAAAGACGGAACCGTGAAGCCGGCCGCCGGGAGGCTGGTGACGCTCGACCCGGCCACCTCGTATGCCCGCGCCTGGTTCCGCCGCTACGGCGCCGATCCCAATCGCTTCGAGGATCCCGCCCCGGATACCCGCTTTGCCTCGGCCCGGAGAACCACGGTCGCCGACGCCGACGGCCGCTTCCGGTTCGTGAGGCTGGGGGCGGGGGATTACCTGGTCAGGACCACCATTGAGTGGCGCGGGGAGACCGACGATTCGCTGCACGGCGGCGTGGTGGCCGCCTACGCCACGGTCGCGGACAGCGTGACCAGCAATGTGATCGTGCACCAGCTCTACTTGACCGACTGGGCAGCGGCGCTCGGCGTCACGATCGTTCCGGAAGAGGAGCTGAGCGGCAGGCGGTACCGGGTGCTGAGCCGGGTGAACGGGACGGCGTGCGATTCAGACTCGGAGGCTCCGGCTCGGCAGCAGCTGGTCCTGGAAGCGGCCCGCAGGGGCGCGGACGCGGTCTCGAACGTGGATTGCAAGAGAAAAGGGTTCAGTCTCGCCAAGGGATGTCTGAGGAGGATCGTGTGCGAGGGGGAAGCGCTGGTGTGGTAGTGGGGAATAAGGGGAATAGGGCGAATGGGGCGAACGGGGCGGTCCGTTCGTCTGGTTCGCCTTATTCGCCTTATTCGCCCTATTCGCCGTGGATTGTCACTAAGGCTTCTTGTTCAGGGGCTTGGATGGCTTTTTGATAGGGTCGTTCTCGTGCTCCGTGGCGATTAACGTTCCGGTCATCGCGTCGACATGCACCTCCTCGATGCCCGGCTTGCCCGCGACCTTGATGTCGTAGGAGTAGATGAATTTGCCCTTCTCGTTCTCCAGCTCGACGCCTTGAATCGTCCCTCCGGGGACTTTGGCCAACGCGGTCGCAGCCGCGGCAGTTTCGGTGACTTTGGCCTTCGCGGCGAGCTTGGCCGGGATCTCCTTCTTATATGGTTTCTGAGCGGGAGCGCTTTGCGCCTGCAGCCGAGTGGCTGAGAGCAAGAGCAGGCTACCGAGAGCAACGATACGCAGGAACATGATACCTGGCCCGAAGGAGAGGTCTGGAACATACCACGCTGACCTGACGGCAGCAGGAATAGTGGCCTTTTAGCTCCTAGTCAGGTCCCCTACCTACTTTTCCCTGTTCGATCTTGACGCCCTGGAGAGCTCGCTTGAAGACACTCGCCCGCGCCCTCGTGCTTACTGCAGCGGTCCTCGGTTGCTTCGGCTTACCGGCCCTGGCGCAGGGGACTCCTTCCCCGCACGGTGAGATCCAAGGGAGGGTTGTAAGCGCCGCCGGACAAACCCCCGTCAGCCAGGCGACCGTGGTCGCTTCCGCGCCGGGTTCGAACGCGGCGGCGGCCCGCGCGACATCCGGCGCCGACGGCAGCTTCCAGCTCACGGGACTCAGGCCTGGGCGCTATCGTCTCCGGATCCTGGCCATCGGCCACGCGGCGAAGGAGTTACCCGTTTCGATTACGGCGACGGCCCCGAAGCTCGACCTCGGGACTGTGATCCTGACGGCGGTGGCTGTCGAGCTTCAGGCGGTCCAGGTGCAGGGTGCCAGGCAGGACATCCAGCTGACCCCCGACCGGAACACCTACGTTGTGCGCGACATGCCCACCACACGCGGCGGGACCGCGCTCGACGTGCTGCGCAACGTGCCCTCGGTCGACGTGGATATCGACAACATCGTGAGCCTGCGCGGCAACGCCGGCGTCATCATTCAGATCAACGGTCGACCCAGCCCGATGAAATCGCAGCAGCTGGGCAACTTCCTCGCGCAGATGCCCGCCGCAATGGTGGACAAAGTAGAGGTCGTACCAAACCCGTCCGCCCGGGAAGACCCCACGGGAACCGCGGGCATCATCAACATCGTGCTCAAGCAGGAAGCGGATGCCGGCACCAGCGGCGGACTCACCGTCGCCGGGGGAACTACCGGTCAAGCCAACCTCGGGGCCAATCTCGGGTGGCAGAGCGGACCGCTGACGCTCTATGGGAGCTACGGCTTTCTCCGGGACCGCCGTCCCCGCAGCGAGACACTGTATCGGGAGAACCTCTTCCACGATCCCGTCACCTACCTCGACGAGACCGGATCCCGGCTCCAGCTCCCCTACGCACACACCCTGACCGGCAGCGCCAATTACGACCTTACCAAGCACGACGAGCTGGCGCTCGACGGTATTTACAGCACCCGGAGTCAGCAGGACACGTATGGGCTGATCTATCGTGATCTCAACTCCTCCCATACGCTCACCTCGATGAGCGACCGGACCACGAGCGGTCACGGTCATGAGTCCAATCTCGAGGGCACGCTCGGCTACAGGCACAGCTTCCCCGGCAAGGCCCACAAGCTCACCAGCGAGTTGCGCTTTGTCCGCGACGAAGAAGGCGGCCCGGGCACGGTGCTCGCGCGCACCCTCGCCCTCGATGGGACGCCGAACGGGACCACGGCGCAAGAGCAGCAGGCAGCCTGGGAACACCCCCGGGAGGGCTCCTTCAAAGCCGACTACGTACGCCCACTCTCGAAACGGCTGCGACTGGAAACCGGCTACAAAGGCTCCTTTACCCGCTTTCACACCACGCTCAACACCTTGGTGTTCGACCCGGCTCAGGCCGTCTACCGTCCCGATTCCTCGCGGATCAGCGATTTCACATATCGCCAGTTCATAAACGCGGGGTATCTGATCCTCGACGCACAGCTGGGCCAGTTCCTGCTACAGGGCGGCGTGCGAGTGGAGCGTGCCACGACGCACTTTCACCTCGCGACCTCCGACTCGACGTACGACAATCCTTATAACAGCGTCTTCCCGAGCGGATTGATCACCTGGAACGTGGATGCCAGGAACCAGCTCAAGCTGAGCTACTCGACCCGAATCCGCCGGCCCGACGAGACCGATCAGCTCGACCCGACACCGCGAATAGCCGACCCGCTCAACATTTTTCGCGGCAACCCCTACCTCAAGCCGGAGTACATCAGGGCGTTCGAGCTGGGGTATCAGCGCAAGGCAGGGGCGGCGACGCTGCAGCTATCACCGTACTTCCGCCATACCATTGACGCGGTACGGACCATTCGCAGCATCGACAGTGCCGGTGTGAGCACCCGTACCTACGCCAACGTCGCCACGAGCGATGCCTACGGCGCGGATCTGACCGTCGCCGTGGCCGGCGGAAGGAGCTTGAGCGGGTTCGTCGGCGGGAGTTTCTTCCGTCAGGTGAGCAACGCAGCCAACGTCGGTCCCGGCCTCAACGCCAGGACTTTCGGATGGACCGCGCGCACCAACCTATCCTATCGATTCTCGAAGACCTTCGACACCCAGGCCATTGTTTCTTACCGTGGTCCGACGACAGTGGAGCAGGGCAAGCTCGGCAGCCAAACCCGGGTGAGCCTGGCTGCGCGCAAGAAGCTGATGGCGGATCGCCTGAGCCTGACGCTACGAATCATCGACCCCTTCAACACCACCGTCGAGAGCTCCACCACCATTGATCCGCTCTTTTACCAGGTCTCGGACCGGCGGCGCAAGATCCGCGGCCTGGTGCTCAATGTGAACTGGATGTTCGGGAAGGTGAAGGAATCCGAGCTGATCGATCCGTCCTAGCGACGATGCGCATTCTGATCGCGGAGGACGACGCGTTGCTGGCCCGATCGCTCGTCAAAGGACTGCGGGAGCGGGCTCACGCAGTGGACCTCGCGGGAGACGGGGCGGAAGCCCTGGGGCTCGGACTGCAGAATCAGTACGATGCGATCGTGCTCGACGTCATGTTGCCGAAGCAGAATGGCTTCGCGATAACCCGAGCGCTCCGCGCCCGCGGCGTCCCCGCACCGATACTCATCCTGACCGCCCTCAACCGGCTGGGCGACAAAGTCGAGGGGCTCGACGCCGGGGCGGACGACTATCTCACCAAGCCGTTCGAATTCGAAGAACTGCTGGCCCGGCTGCGCGCTTTGCACCGGCGCCAACCGGAGGTTACGCCTGATCTGCTGCAGGTGCGGGATCTCACGGTGGACACCAGGAGCCAGACCGCGACCCGCGCCGGTCGGTTGCTCCAGCTCACGAGCAAAGAGTACGCGATGCTGGAGTACCTGGTCCGCCGGGCGGGCGCGGTGGTAAGTCGAACAGATATCTCGGCGCACGTCTGGGACGAAAACCACGACCCCCTCTCAAATACTCTCGAGGTCTACGTGGGCCGCCTGCGCCGCAAAGTGGACGATGGAGCGAGGGTACCCCTGATCCATACCCGCCGAGGCGCGGGCTACATGCTTGCCGATCTCTCGGCGGAAGACGCGGAGTAATGCTCACGTCGGTGCGGGCTCGCCTCACGCTCTGGCATACTGCGATTCTCGCGGTGCTCCTGGTCGCGTTTGTGGCCGGTGCGTACTGGTTTGTCGTGCGGACGAGCCGGGCCCGCACCGACGCCGCCGTGCTCGACGCGGTCGACAATCTGTACGCCGAGCTGGTGAGCGAGCGCCGCCACAAGCCGACCACCGCCGCCGCCGCGCTCGATGTTCTGCACGACCTCCACTTTCAACGCATCTCGTTCGTGGTCTTCGACTCGACGGGCAGCGTGATCGCCGCGAGTCTCCCCAAAGCGTCCGACGAGGACCACGTGGCGTCTGCCGATACCGCCCTGCTGCGGCGGGTCATCCGGAAGGGAAGACTCGCGGCGTCGACGCTCGTCGCGTTACCCGACAACGAGGGCGGGTACCGCGCGGCGATCCGCCCCGCGCCCATGCCCGAAGGGCGCTTTATCGTGGCGGCAGCCGTGCCGATCTACGAAGAAGAGGAAACGCTGGAGCAGGCGCGCCGCGCGGCTATCATAGCGATTCCTCTTGTGCTTACGCTCGCATCTCTGGGTGGCTGGATGCTCGCCCGCCGCAGCCTGAAGCCGATGGTGACCATGCGCGAGCGCGCCGCGAACATCAGGGCCACGAATCTCAGCGAGCGGGTGCCGATTGCCAACCCCGGCGATGAGGTCGGCCAGCTGGCCGGCGTCATCAACGACTTGCTCGGCCGGCTGGAGCACGCCTTTGCACAGCAGCGCCAATTCATGGCCGATGCTTCGCACGAGCTGCGCTCCCCCGTCGCTGTGGTGCAGCACGAGTCGAGTCTGGCGCTCTCCCGCCCCGATCGCGAGCAGGCGGAGTATCGTGACTCGCTCGCTATCGTGCGTGACGCCGGCCGCCGTATGCGGCTGATCGTGGACGATCTCTTCCTGCTCGCCAGTGCCGACGCCGGAGAGATTCCGCTCCGGCGCGAGCCACTCTATCTCGAGGAAATAGTAGCCGAGTGTGTTCGGGCGGTTCGCGCCCAAGCCGAGTGCCGCCAAGTCGAGCTCCGACTGGAGGCCTACGGCGAGGCGTCCTTCACCGGCGACGAGGGGTTGCTGCATCGGCTCGTCATGAATCTGCTCGACAACGCGATCAAGTATTCGCCGAAGGGCTCCACCGTAGTCTTGCGGCTGATCGCGTGGAGAAATGCCCATGTCTTCGAAGTGGCGGACACCGGTATTGGAATTCCCGAGAGCCTGCAACCCTACATCTTCGAACGCTTCGTCCGAGCCGACGCTGCGCGCTCGCACGACGACACGGGCACGAGCGGAGCCGGGCTGGGACTCTCTATCGCACGCTGGATCGCGGAGGCGCACGGCGGCAGTCTGAAACTGGAGCGCTCCTCGCCCGAAGGGTCGCTCTTCGTTCTGACACTGCCGCGCCAGCCCATGGACTGAAAACAACAAGGCCCCGGCGCTTCGCCGGGGCCCGTTGTCAGCATCCCTGGTGTTCGGAGCTCAGACCTTGTTGTTGCGACGGCGGCGGATGAAGCCCGCGCCGGTCAGCGCGACCAGGCCGGTAGCCAGGAGGCCCATGGTGCCGGGCTCAGGCACGATGCTGTTGAACCGCAGTGCCTGCGCGCTGAAGTCTCCGGAATTTCCCCCGATGGAGACGGAAGAGAATTTCAGGAATTTGATGCCCGCGCTGGGATCGACGCCACAGGTGCCGACGTCGGTAAAGCCGCTGGATCCACCCGGCACGGCCACGTTGCCGGTTCCGTGGCAGATCTCGGCAAATCCGGTAGTTCCGTCGCCGACCACGCTCGCCGTGGAACCATAGATGATCCAGTCTTCGCCGTCCTGGACCGAAGTGATCCAGATGCGGTTCAGGCCACCAGAGTTCGCGACGAGGTGCAGGTCCAGGAAGAGATTGTTTACCCCGGTGTCCAGGTCAATCTCCTTATAGGGCGGGAACGGCGTAGCACCGCAGCCGCCCGCGGCCGCGCTGGCGCTCCCCGCGAGGCACAGCCCCAAGCCCCGCTCGCTCTGGCTGCCCATGGCGTACGCACCAAGGGGTCCGCCCCCGTTGTTGTCGGTGGCAGTAACCTGATTGCCCGTGATGTAGTGGGTCGCGTCATTGCTCAGTGCAGTGATGGTACCGCACGTCAGATTGTTCGCAACGCCGCAGTTGAGACCATTACTGAGAGCGATGGAAGCCGCGCCATAGCTCCCCAGCGCATCGGGAGCATTGCCGGAATTGGCGGCGTCGTGCACCAGGTCCCACAGGATGTCGGCCCGCGCGGTTGCCGGGATCCCGGCAAGCAGAGCGGCGGCCAGGATACTCAATCGCTTCATGGTGAGGCTCCTCTACTGGTTGACCCGGTGTGACCCGGACTCCGAAAACGCCAGGGATACTGGACCGTCGTACTCTTGGGCATATCTCATACCGCGACAGTAGCCGAGCGAGATGCCCGTTACAAACCACTCTAACTACTTTGCATACTACAACTTGGGATCTCGAAACTACTTGAGGTTGCTCGAGCAAGAAACCGCACAGGCGTGGCGCCTCGGCACCTACTTGTAGACCGGGCCCAACATCTCCGAACCTCAAGCATCTCAACACATTTCGAGAAAACGCCCGCGCGCCCAACGGATCGGTTGGGCGCGCCGTGAGATCGAGCCTTACGGGTGCTGACCGTGTGGCTGATCGTAGTGCATCTGCCAGTTCCCGACGCTCAGCTTCTGCGCGGTGACATGAAGCGCCACGTTCACGAGACTACCGACCTCGTAGATAGTGATCTCGACCGTGTCGTCGGAACCGGGCTCGCCGGCGTCCTGGAACTTGAACTTGATGAACGAGTTCCCGACCCCATCTAGCTTACCGAATGCGGTGCCTTCAAACGTGTCGATCGGGGCTACCGGGGGCTCCGGAGCGATGTTCGGGTCATCGCTGCACTTGGAGCTCACGATCGGCTTGTCGAGGTGCCACTGATGCCCTTTCCAGTTGACCTCGAGGTTGTTCGACAGAATGATGTCGCAGTGCAGCGTGAGGCCGAAGGTTACGTCGTCACCGGCATCACTCTTTGCCTTGACGCCGCCACCCGTCATCCGGCCTTGCAGGTTCGGGGTGCTCGTGAATGAAGTCGTCAGGTTCTTGACGGTGTAATCGTTGTCGCTAGCGCCGGTGCCGGGCTGCGTCTTCTCCAGCTTGACCACCAGATTCGCGGTCGGCAGGTCGAAGGTAATGGTGGCGTTCGCGTTGCCATCGCCATCGAATTTCTCGGTGGCCGGGCCGAACGTGATGCCACCGTCGGTCGAGACCGAGTAGCGATAGCCTTCCCCCGCCTGTACCGAGCCCAGCTCGATGAAGGCGAGATGGGACCCCGCCGGCAGCACGCCGTTGAAATTCAGCAGGAGTGCGCCGGGTCCGCCGTCACCCACCTCGTCGCCGTCCTGCGGGAAGGTGCAGGTCACGCCAACCGAGGGATGACAGAGCCCCATGCCGCGCTCGGTGTCACCAGGCGGAAGCGCACGACCCTTGATCGTGATGTGGGTGTTAGGAACCAGCGTGGAGGTCGCCACGATCGAGCCATTCCCCGCCAGCGAAATGGTCTCCGAGGTGCCGAGATCCTCAGGATCGCCGCTGCCCGGGATGATCGCCGCGAAGTCCCACAGCGCGCTGGTCACGACCATGGGGATCACCGTCTGTGACGGCTTGTAGTTGGGCTGAAGCGGAGTCCGCTCCGTGCAGGCGCCCAACACAAGGGCCAGCGCACCGGCGCCAGCGATCCAGCCCGAAGCGAATCGAAGTGTCCGCACTGCCGTTCCTCCAGTTGATGACGAGGCCTGGTTAAAACCGCTTGAGATATGCTACCGCCTAAGAAGACGATCGGCTAGCTAATGACTGGACAGCTAGACTCTCGCCCTGCAGCGATGGGGTCCAGGGTGAGTGCGGGGACGCAAGCGATATGCCCCCTGTGCGATGTACATCGACGGTTAGGGACTGCTTCCAACGGGTCGCGCCGAGGGGTAGCGCGCAGAAGAGGCGTTCGCTGAGAATTACCTGATTGGTCCGACTGTTATCAGCACTCCAAAGACTTGCCGCATTGAGAGTTGGTGCAAGGCTCGCACCGATCAAATTGTCAAAAAAGCTGGCTGTTTCGCCAACCATCGAGTGACGCTAGCGGCCCTCACGGAGCGCGGTCCTGCGGAGCCCGCGAATTCCGAAGCTCCAATACGCGCGGGGGATGCGAAGCCCCAACACCCAACCGCGGCGTCGACGCCTCAGTGGCAGTTCATCGTAGAGCGCCGTGAACTCATTGATGAACCGGTCCGGGAGGAACTCGGCCTCGACGCGTTTGCGAGCCTCTTGACCGAGCCTCTGGCGCGTTTCGAGGCCTACGTTAAGGCGGACCAGGCTTGCAGCGAGACCCTCAGGGTCACCGGGCTGAAAGAAAAGCCCCGTCTCGGCCGCGGTGACGATTTCATGATGCGGGGGTATATCGCTCACGACCGCGGGGAGACCGAAAAACCCGGCTTCGATGACGTTGAGCGGCAGGGCCTCTTCACGAGCGGCGGAGATCAGGACCTGGGCAACGTCCCGAAGAATGGCGCCGACATCCTGGCGCTCGCCGAGGAAATGCACCGAGTCCCGCAATCTCAGGTCGGCAGTAAGCCGTTCGAGCCGGACCAGCTCCTCGCCGGCGCCGAGAATCAGCAGGTGAAGCTGCGAGATGGTCCGCGCTGCCTTGCTGATACCCTCAATGACCGTCGCAACATCCTTGCGCAGGATGAGCGATCCCACCGTTGCGGCAACGAAGGCCCCTTCTGGAATGCCGAGCTCGGCGCGAAGACCTCGGGCGTTGCCGCGCCCGAGTCGGTCGGGAAACACGGCATTCCGGATCAGCCTGGTTGCGCGGCGATCGAAGCCGTCGCCCTGGACCCACGCCAGCGAAAACTCGCTGACCCCAACCACCACGTCTACCTGGTGCAGACCCGACCAGACGCGTTCTTCGAAGGTCGTGGGGGTGTGCAGGTGGGCGATGAGCGGGACTCGCGACGCACGAGCCGCCCGCAAGGTCCAGGCGAGGCATTCCAGCGTGTTCACATGGATCAGACTGGCGCTGGAATCGTGAATAACCCGCCGGCCGATCGCGACGGCCGAGCGGTCGGCGCGCCACCACGGACGCTCGGCTGGCTCCGGGAAGTCCTCCTCCACGATGGCAATGCCGGCCTCCAGACAGGCATTCCGGAGTGCGGCAGAATTACACCAAACCACCGGGCGGAACCGGGTGGCCGGAAGCGAGCTCGCCAGATCGAGCAGGACGCGCTCGCTGCCACGCACCCAGTCCCGACCGGCGTGAAGAAAGAGAATCGTGCGGGCCGGTCCCCTCAAGCGTCCGTCAGTCCTTCAAGGATTTGGAGAAACCGCTTGATCTGGGCGTCTCGGCTCAAGCCTTGAACGATGTTGGGAGGTGCCTGGTCGATCTCGTATTGCGCAGACCCATTCTCGATGTCGCGAAGAGCCCGGTGCAATGCCTGCGGATCTCCCCGCGCAACAAAGCGGCTTCCGGGTATCCCCCGCAAGCACGCTTCCATTTCACCGCCCGTCCCATAGAGCAGAACGGGTCGCCGCGCACCGACATACTCGAACAACTTGGCCGGAAGCATTCGGCTTTGCACTGGCGAATTGAGCAGAAGCAGCACCGAACTCCGCCGCATTTCCTGGCGCGCCTGGGTGAAGGGAATCTGCGGTACGGAAGTCACGAACGAGCGCAGGGCGGTCGACGCCAGTAAGGACTCGTTTTCCTCAGTCTTTCGGCCGACGAACCGAAAGGACCAGCGCGCCGATAGCGTCGGTACTGCTTGAGTCGCTGCAATCAATGTGGCTGCGAACTCCGGGAAGTCCCAATGCTCGCCAAGCCACCCATAAAAGCCAAGCCGAAGCCGAGGATCACTTTTTCGGTCCGGGGCTGAGGCCGGTGAAGTGTGCTCCGGCAGATTATCCCAGCCGTTTCTCACGACATGAGTGCGCTCGGCATCCAGGAAAGGAAAGACCTTCAGGTAGTGGCGACGAGACGCATCAGTCGTAAACACGATCTCGCGCGCTCGAGACAAGCAAAACCGTTCCCAGAATCGGTCCGTCCTGCCGCGCTCCACGAACGGCGGGAGACTCTCGCACCATTCGTCTCGATAGTCGAGGACAAGTGGTACCCCCCAGCGGCGTGCGAGCACCGCGCCGGCAACGAATTCCGCGAAGTGCGGACCGGTGGCGATGACAGCCCGGTAGGGAGCCCGAAGCTCCCGGGTCAAGCCGAGCACTCGACCAATCGATCTGAATTCCCCGTCTACGAACGGTGAGAACCTTGCGCTTGGAGTCCATTGAGCCGCAGACCAGCGGTGTATGCGGACCTCCGGAGGGATATCAGCAAACAACTCGCGCCCAGCCGGTTCGATCTCTGTTGGAGGAGGCCCGGCGACGACTTCGGTCGTCCACTCTGCATTCGTGGTAGCCCGAAGCAGGGCAATGAGTCGATAGACGCCACCCCAGTTCGAAGGGGGGCAATCTCTGGCAAGAACGAGTAGGCGGCGATCGTGAGCCCCACCCTTTGCACCCTGACCTCGACGAGTCAGCAGGTAGCGCAAGGCCTCGACCCACATGTGGCCTGTCGAGATAAGGGTCCGGCCCCTGGCGGGGAGTTTCCTCAGGGAGAGGCCCACGCGTCCTTTCGCCTTCCTCGGCCGCTTCGCTGCCGCAAGTAGCCGAGCAGGAATTGCAGCCTGCTCTCCGCAAGAAAGGCGCGATTCGGGTGTCGCAGGATGGTCTGAACGATCAGCGTAACCACATCCGAACCTGCCTGTCGGAAGAGGTGGCCCGGTACGTCAAACAGGCGAAAAGACGATCGTTCAACTTCCTCCAGACGCATCTTCGCGATGAAAAAACCGTGGGTGCGATGCCACCGCCGGTGATACCTCTTGGTCAGCCGTTCGAAAGGAATCTCGGTGAACACCACGAGCTCGGGGACGTAGACGCCCTGGCCGCCGGTCTTCCACAGGCGGGTCTGCAGCTCATGGTCCTCGGAGCGCGCGAAGTCTGGAGAAAAGGGTTGAATCCGGCCGAACACTTCACGCCGAAACGCGGAGTTGCCGGACCCCAGACATATCGGGTTGCTCGCATTCACCGCCAGTTCGGCGTCGCCATAGTCGAAGAGTGCCAGGGGCGACCAATGATTGCGATCGAGCCACGGGGGAAACGGCGTGTCGGGAATGGCGAGGGCTTTTCCGCCGACATAATCCGCCTCAGGATGGGTCCGGAGCGCTGCTACAATCCTTCCCAGCCAGTCTTCAGCCACGTAAACGTCGTCATCGGTAAAGGCGATAATTGGTGCCCGCGCGACCGCGATCCCCGCGTTGCGGGCATGGGAAACCCCTTGGCTGCCCTCGAAGACATAGCGGAGGTTGCCGTGCCCCTTGGCGATCCAGGACTCGACTACTTCGCGGGTCTGGTCGGTGGAATTGTTGTCGACCACGAGTACTTCATAGCGGAGTTCGTTCGAGCGCTGTGAGAGCAAATGGGTGAGCGCCTTCGGGAGCAGCTCGCAGCGGTTGTAGGTGCTCAGGACGACCGAGACATCGCAGTCGTCAAGCACGGTCGAGGCTTTCGAGCGTGAAGGTCGGCTCGAACACCACAGTGCCCTTGTACGCCTGGCTCGCGGGCAGCTCGACGTGGCAGGTGGAGATCGGTCCCGTGCACAACACCTGGTCAGCGCCGGTGCGCCGCGCAAACGGCTCGATGGTATAGGTCCCTCTCGGGAGGTTCATTCGCAGCGACAGGTGACAGCGCACCGTTCCACGAGCCGGCAACTCCAGGCCGACCAGCGTGGTGTGCGTCATGAACACCTCGCGTCCACCCTCCAACGCGCGAATCCGAATTCCGATGTGATCGAACGACTCGCGTTCCTGTCCCGAGATTCTGGCGTCCACTTCGATGTCCATCTGCTGTCCCCAGACCAGACTCGGCCCCGGGGAAACGCGACAGGCGCTTAACTGGACGGGGGCCTTGCCATTGGCATCGCCAGGGTGATGCACGCCACCCGAGACATATGCGTCGATGCATTCGGACACGTCCCCCTGTTGCAGGACGATCCCCTGCTGCAGCACCAGCGCCTTGGTGCAGAGGGCCGCCACCCGATCGAGCTGGTGCGACACCAGCACCACCGGAATCCCGCTCTTCGACATCGCTTCGATCCGGCCGAATGCCTTGTCCTGAAAGCGGAAGTCGCCGACGGAGAGCACTT
Organism: uncultured Gemmatimonas sp.; assembly: GCA_964398345.1. Lineage (GTDB taxonomy): Bacteria > Gemmatimonadota > Gemmatimonadetes > Gemmatimonadales > GWC2-71-9 > JABFSM01. Next base: position 23,273 of record CAYNNS010000010.1, read on the forward strand.
CGTCGATGATCAGCACTTCGGGGTCGAGGTGGGCCGCGATCGCGAAGCCGAGCCGGGCGTTCATGCCGCTCGAGTAGCGCTTGACGGGGGTGTCGATGAACTCGGGGATGCCGGCGAAATCGACGATCTCGTCAAATTTCCTGCG
>CAYNNS010000011.1:0-22614 GCA_964398345.1 uncultured Gemmatimonas sp.
GCCGTCGGATCGGTGAGCGGGCCGATGATCTTCAGCTGCTCGATGATCGAGCCGGGCCAGCCGTGACTGATGATCAGCGGCAGCGCGTTCGGGTGCTTCGAGCGGACGTGAATGAAGTGGATGTCGAGACCGTCGATCGTGGTCACGAACTGGGGCAGCGCATTCAGCTCCGCCTCCACGCGCCGCCAGTCGTAGTCGGTCGCCCAGTAGTGCGCGAGCTTCTGCACCGTCGCGAGCGGCACCCCCTGCGACTCGTCGGCGACGGTCTCCTTTTCCGCGAAGCGCGTCGCCAGGATCCGCTTGCGAAGGTCGGCGAGCGCCGCATCGGGGAAACTGATGCGGAAGGGCCGGATGGCGGTGTCGTTGTTCGCGGTCACCAGGTTGTCCGTTTCCGGGCCGCGGTAGAGCAGGGTATCGGTGGTCATGATCGTCTCACTGGTGGAAGGGCGTACCGGGCACAAGGCGAGGCTGAGAAGGGTCCAGCCGTAGTGGAGACAAAGAGGGGACATGTCGGGCTCCGGAGGTGCAGGTTGGCGTGAATAACACGCAGCAATCTCGGGAGGAGCTCAGTGGGGTCCTATTGTACGATCGTATTGGTCGACACCAAGGTCTCGATGGAAGCTGGGTCCTAGCGTTCCCGACTAGCCAAGGCGAAGTTCGATCCGATGTTGGCCTTTCTCGCCTCCTTGATCCTCGTCTCCTCAGGCGACTCCACCTCGCCACGACCGATAGCGCAGCTGGTCCACACCCGGTGGGCCGCGAGGGACGGCGCCCCGACGGACATCTATAGTCTCGCGCAGACGTCAGACGGCTACCTCTGGATCGGCACCCTGACGGGCCTGTTTCGTTTCGACGGAGTGCGGTTCGTTCCGTTTGTGCCGCGTGCCGGTGATACCCTGGCGCCGGGGGGGACCCGGAGTTTGCTGGCGGCGCGCGATGGCAGTCTCTGGATCGGCTCGCGGACCGGGGGAATCAGTCGTCTCCGCGATGGTCGCCTGGTGAGCTATGGAGCGCGGGACGGCCTGCCGGTGGTATTCCGATTGGCGGAACCCAGCACCGGCATGCTGGTGGCGGGCACCGCGAAGGGATTGGCCCGGTTCAGCGACGGAACCTGGAAAGATGCCGGCCGGGACTGGGGGTTCCCGGGGAAGGAGAGCCGGTCGCTTTGGTTCGACCGTGGGGACACCCTGTGGGTCGAAACCGAAGACCGGGTGGTCTATCTCCCTGCAGGCGGCCACCGGTTCGTGGATCCAGGAATGCCGCTGGGGGGGACTGCCGGCACGGCTGACTTCGCCCAGGCCAGGGACGGCTCGATCTGGATGGCCGAGCTGAGCCGCTCCGCGCACACGATGCAGCGGCTCGGTGACCAATACCCCGTGACGCAGGTGAAGGTGGGGACATGGGCCCTGGTGATCGACAGGAAGGGAAGCCTCTGGATCGGATCCGCTGGTGACGGCCTCCGCCGGGTGCTCGACCCCGCTCGGATCCAGGGACGGACGATCGCCCAGTTCGGTCCGGAAGCAGAACAATTCACGGAAAAGGATGGTCTGCAGTCCAACGTCGTCAACGCGCTTCTGGAAGACCGCGAGGGCAACGTGTGGGTGGGGACCAACCGCGGCCTGGAGCGGTTTCGCGAGGGTGCTTTTACGCCATTTCCCACGCCCGGCTCCGTACGATCCAGGTTCGTGTTCGCGAGCAGAGACTCGTCCATCTGGACCGGTGCGTACAACGAGGGCGGCATGCTCAGGCTGAGTGGTCGGCGCGCCGGAGAAAGGATCGGCGGCAGCCTGGTTCATTCCACCCTGGCAGAGGATTCCTCCGGAGTACTCTGGATCGTTGATGGAGGCAAGATCTACCGAATCCGGGGAGGGGAGCTTGCCCCAGTGCAGCTAACCAGGAGTGACGCACTCCAACTCGTCGAGATTACGATTGACCGAGAGGGGACGGTTTGGGTCTACGACCAGACGTTGGGCTTGCTTCGCCTGGCCCACGACAGCCTGGTCCGGGTCGTACCGGTCTTCCAGCCGGGGTTTACCCACGTCAACCTGCTCGCCGACCGAGAGGGACGAATCTGGATCGGTGAGCAGAACCGGGTGGCCCTCTACGACCACGGGCACGTGCGCGAGTTTGCCATTTCTCAAATGCAAGGCTTCCTCGAGGATCGCGCCGGAAACCTCTGGGTTGCCGGCGAGCACGGTCTCAGCAAGTTCGAGGACGGAAGTTTCCGAACCCTGCGCGAGCGGCAAGGGCTTCCCGGGCGCTCGGTCTATGCGATCATCCAGGATCAGACCGAGGCGATGTGGATCGTGGTCCGGGCGGGAATGCTGCGCGTTCCGGCCGGAGAATTCGACCGGGCCCTCGCGGATTCGAATCATGTCGTTCGCTATCGCCTCTTCGATCAGCAGGATGGAATGCCGGGTCTCATACCCGCGACTCCCTGGGGCCCTCGGCTGGCACGGGCCCCGGACGGCCGGATCTGGGTCGCGACCGACAGCGGCGTAGCCAGCGTGGACCCTCGCCTGCTGCAGTCCAGTCCGGCCCCGCAGGTCCTGATCGAAGCGGCGCGTGTCAATGGCCGTGAGCTCTTTCCCTCTGATACAATTGCGATTCCTCCCGGGGGCCGCGACCTCGAGATCGACTACACAGCGACCAGTCTGTCCATACCGGAACGGACCCAGTTCCGCTACCGGCTGGAGGGCCAGGATCCCGACTGGCGGGACGTTGGTCCGCGGCGCCGCGCCTACTACTCCGGGCTGGGGCCCGGCGCGTATCGCTTTCGGGTCATCGCCAGCGATGCCGACGGGAACTGGAACGAGGCCGGGGCGGTCCTTGCGTTTCGGGTGCTTCCCGCCTGGTATCAGACGCTCTGGTTTTACGCCGGTGTCGCCCTGCTGATCGGCGGGTTAGGGGCTCTTGCCGCGGTTCTGGTGCAACGCAGGCGCCATCAGACCCTCAAGGGTCGCTACGAAGCCACCCTCGCCGAGCGGGCCCGCATCGCCCAGGACCTGCACGACACGCTCTTGCAGGGGTTCGCCGGCGTGACCCTGCAGCTCAAGGCGGCCGAGCTGGCCCTCCCCGATGAGCCCGACGTCGCTGCCGAAACGATCCTCAGGGTGCAGCAGCTCGCCCGCTCCTCGCTGCGCGAAGCCCGGGAACGCGTCTGGGATATGCGCGGGACAGAGCTTGGCGCCGATGACCTGCCGGCCGCGCTCGAGGCGCTCGCGCGGGAGCGAACCGGGGGCTCGGGAGTCGAAGTCAGCGTGGTCAGCTCGGGCCGGCGGAGACGCTTGACCCGTCCCGTGGAAGACGCCGCCTTCCGCGTCGGCCGAGAGGCCATCGTGAATGCGGTGCGCCACGCCGAAGCCCGCCGGATCGACATCCACGTCGAATTCGGCTCGACCACGCTCCGTCTCGAGGTGCGGGACGATGGACGGGGGTTCACTCCCGTGGAGGGAGAGGAGGCGCGCCGGAGAGGGCATTTCGGCTTGACCGGCATGCGGGAGCGCGCCGCGAGCTGTGGCGGCCGCTGCGACGTGTCGCCCGGGGCCGGCGGCGGCACGATCGTGACGCTGGTGCTCCCAAATACACCGAACGGCGTATTGCCTCCGCGCTGAGTCAGCGCAACCTTACCGCATGATCCGACTCATGACGGTGGATGACCATCCCATCTACCGGGGTGGACTCGCCGCGCTCATCGCCGCCTATCCCGACTTCGAGCTGGTCGCCGACGCAGCCAACGGGCGCGAGGCGGTCGAGCGCTTCCGGCAGCACCGGCCCGACGTCACCCTTATGGACCTGAGCATGCCGGTCATGACGGGCGTCGAGGCCATCGCCGCCATCCTCGCTGAGTTCCCCGACGCTCGATTGATCGCGCTCACAACCTGGGACGGTGACGCCGACATCCACCGGGCGCTCGAGGCAGGAGCCCGCGGCTACCTGCTGAAGGATGTGGTGAGCGAAGAGGTGGCCGTCGCCATCCGGCAGGTCTACGCCGGGGGCCGGGCAATTCCCGCGGATGTGGCCCAGCGCCTGGCCGAGTACACTCCGCGGGTCGAACTCACCGAGCGGGAGCTGGAAGTCCTCACCCAGATGGCCAAGGGCCTCAGCAACAAGGAGATCGCCGCGGTCCTCGGCCGGACCGAGGCGACGATCAAAGTGCACGTGCTGCACATCCTGCAGAAGCTCGGTGCCGATGACCGGACCGGGGCCGTAACCATCGGCCTCCAGCGGGGAATCATCCACCTCCCCTGACTACACCGTTTGGTCAAGCCAAAGACTGACACGATGGTGGATTCGGGAATTGGCGCGACGTCCTAGTATGAAGCACCATCGCCGAGGACCACACCATGCCCAACCCCATGCCGACGGTCTGCGTCGTCGATCCCGATCGAGCTGTCCGGGCTTCGCTGGAAAGCGTGATTCGCCGGGCCGGCTGGACGCCCGAGACCTTTGCCTCCGCGGGTGAGTTCCTCTGCAGACCGGCTCTGCTTACCCCGTGTTGCCTGTTGCTGGAGGTCTCGCTTCCCGATCTCGATGGCTTTGAGCTGTTGCGCCGTATTGTGGCCGCTAGCAAAGGCACCTCGGTCATACTCATGTCGGCTCGAGGTGACATCCCCATGGCCGTTCGGGCGATGCAGTCGGGCGCCGTCGGATTCCTGCTGAAACCGCTCGTCGTCGAGGCGCTCCTGGCGGCGGTCGGGCGTGGCCTCGCCAGCAGTCAGTTCGTGCTCGCGCAAGAGGAGGAGCTGCTGGAGCTGCGGAAGCGGTACGCATCGCTCAGCGGTCGAGAGCGGCAGGTCATGGCGCAGGTGGTCGCCGGCTTCCTCAACAAGCAGGTCGGCGCCGCGTTAGGCATCAGCGAGATCACGGTAAAGGCGCATCGGGGCAAGGTGATGCACAAGATGGAGGCGGACTCGCTGGCCGAGCTGGTGCGCATGGCGCTGAAACTCCGTCTGCCACCCGCGATGCCGGTAACCCGGGCGCGGCCTTACCTGTCGCGGCGCCCGAGCCTGGGGGTGCCTGACCTGCTCACGCTGGCGCCTGCTTAGGGTATCATCCCCTTGTGACCGATCCCGGCGGCGAGGGGGGTAACGTTCGGACAACGGCGTGGGCGCCACTCGGCATCCGGGTATACCGCCTGCTCTGGCTGGCGGTGCTGGTCAGCAACGCCGGCACCTGGATGCAGACGGTCGGCGCCCAGTGGCTGCTCGTTGGCCTGCCCCACGCCGCGACCCTCGTCGCGCTGGTCCAGACTGCCGATACACTCCCTGATTTGCTCCTGGCGCTGCCGGGAGGCGCGCTCGCCGACATCTTCGACCGCCGCCGCCTCCTCATCGGCCTGCAGTGGTTCCAGATCGCGGTCGGTGCGGCGCTGAGTGTGCTCACGCTGACGGGGCAGATGACACCGCCCCTGCTGCTGGGTTTCACCTTTCTGCTCGGGGCGGCCGGGGCGATCGAAACTCCAGCCTATTACGCCCTCATTCCCGAGCTGGTTCCGCGTCACCAGCTCCCCGCGGCGGCGGCGCTCGGCGGGATCAACATCAATCTGGCCCGCGCGATCGGCCCCGCGGTGGCCGGGTTACTGATCACGCGGCTTGGCGTCGGCTGGGTCTTCGCGCTCAACGCCGTGAGTTTCGTGTTCGTTCCGCTGGTGCTGCTGGGCTGGCGCCGGGACATCATCGCCGGGGCTGAGGATCCCGAGCGTTTCCTGCCCGCGCTCCGCGCCGGCGGACGTTATGTGCGGCACGACCCGGTTGTCCGGCGGATCCTGTTCCGGCTCTGCGTGTTCGTGGCGCCGGCCACGGCCATCTGGGCCCTGCTGCCGCTGCTCGCTACCCAGCGACTGGGCATGGGGGCCGGAGGCTACGGCCTTCTGCTCGGTGCGCTCGGCATCGGCGCCATCCTGGGTGCGCTCCTCCTCCCGCGAATCCAAACCCGGCTCCGGGCCAACCCGCTGCTGCTTGCGGCGACCGTGACTTATGCGCTGGTCACCATCGTCATCGTTGTGGTCGGGAGCCCGGTGCTGGCCTTCGTAGCCCTGCTGCCGGCGGGAGCGGTGTGGATCGCGGTGATCTCGAGCACCACCGCCGAAGTACAGCTGTTTCTGCCGGAATGGGTGCGGGCGCGGGGGCTGGCTACGTACCAGATGGTCTTGTTCGGCTCCCAGGCGTTGGGCGCCGTGGCGTGGGGACTGCTCGCGCAGTACGCCGGACTGGGAACCGCGTTTCTGGTGGCCGCCGGCATCCTGTTCGCAGGGGCGGCGACGATCGGCGCCTGGCCGCTGATCGACACCACAGGGCTCGACCGCGCGCCGTCGATGCATTGGCCCGAGCCGGACCTCAGCCTCGAGCCCGCGCCGGAAACCCCGGTGGCGGTCGCCACCTTTTATACGGTGGCGCCGGAGCGGGAGACCGCGTTCCTTGCCGCGATGGAGCACGTGCGGTTGTCACGACTTCGCACCGGCGCGATCGGCTGGCGACTCTATCGCGAGGGAGAAACGGTACACCTCTTTATCGAGGCCTATTGGGTTGCCACCTGGGAGGAGCATCTCCGCCAGCACCACGGTCGCCTGACCGGAGAGGATGCCGTGATCGACCGCCGGGCCCGCTCGCTGTCGGATCCCAAGCCGTGGTCGAGGCATTGGTTTTCGGCGGAGACCACAGACACTCGATAGATCCCGCTGCCAGTTTGCAACTTTGGCTGCGTCAGGACGTCGGCAACGATCCCACACTGCGCCTGCGCAAGCTCGCGGAGTTTGCCAGGTAATCCGGGCGAACCCAGCGGCCCTCAGTCTCTCCCGATCATGACGATCGTGAACGACCCCGGGATCGCCGGCGCCTGAGCGGGACGGCCGCCTGGAGGCGGTGGCGGTGGCGCCGGCCCGCGCTCCACGCTCATGACGAAGATGCGGCCCGTTTTCGTGTCGAGCGTGAGCGTCCGCGCACCGGGCATCGTTTGGAGATTCTCCTCCACCTCGAAGCTGGTGGGACTGTGCTCCTTGATGACGGTGAGCGTCCCGTTGCTGTGCGAGCTGAACGCCTCCATCGTCTTGGGGTTGAACACCGCCCCATCCGAGCTTCCGGCGAGCGGGAGCGTCGTCAGGATCTTGCCGTCGGTGGCGCTGAGGATCACTATGACCGGCTGAGGGGGTTGACCGGCGCTACGCCCCTGCGCGCAGGCCGCGAAGAGGACCTTGTTCTTCGCATCGAGCGCGAGGCCGTTGCAGCGACCGATGTCGCCGAAGGGATAGTGCGCCGTCGTCTTCATGGTCTTCTCATCCACCACAGCTACGCTGCCCGCGGAATCCTGCATGACGGCGTACAGGGTACCTTTGCCATTCGAGATGGTCTGCTCGGGCACACCCCCCAGGTCGATCTTGCCCAGCACCGCGCCATCCTTTGGATCGATGACGATCAGGTCCTTGGTGGGGTGGCTCCCGATATAGACGCGGCCGTCGGACGCATCGAAATAGATGCCGTCGGGGCTGAACTGTGGAGCGGGCCGCGGGGGAACCCCCACGTTGGGATCGATCGTCTTGATCAGCTGCATCGTCTTGACGTCGAACATCGAGATGTTCGGATGACTGCTGGCGAATCCGTGGCCCGTCTTGGGGTCCACGGTGGCGCCGTTGCCGCCGCCATTCAGGATCGTGCCGAGCGGCTTGAGCGTCTCGAGGTCGAACACCGTCACGCGACCGGGGACCGAGTCCCGGGCGGGGGTGCTGTCGGTGGCCGGCAGAGCGCGCACGGCACCACGGGTGATGTACAACCGCCGGCCGACAGCGTCGGCGAAGATGTAATCGGTGCCGCCCTCTCCACCCACCTTGGCCCGCATGAGCACCTTGTACGGACTATCGTTACTGGGCTGCTGGGCGCGGCCCGGGTGAGCGAGGCTGGCGAACATCGCGGCGGACAGGAAGGACATGCGTGTCATAGCGGGCTCTGGCCGTGGGTCGGTCCGCGAATGTACTCACTGCGCCAGCACGGCGTTAGCCAACCTTCTCCCAGACCAGAGACCGCTATGCCCAGACCCATCCAGGGAGCACCCGGGGAGATCCACGAGCTCGCCCGCTACGAGGTGCGCCCCGAGTCGCTCGAAGTCTGTCTCGCTGCGATCCACGAATTCGTCGCCTACGTTCGCGACAACGAGCCCGGCGCTCTGCGTTACGAGGTCTGGCAGGAGGCAGAACGCCCCACCCGCTTCGTGCACCTCTTTGTCTGGAGGGACGAGGCCGCCAACCGGATCCACGGCGAGTCCGCGGCGGTCAAGCAGTTCGCCGGGATTCTCTATCCCAACTGCCTCGCCCCTGTGGAGTTCATCGAGTACCGGCAGGTGGATGCCAACGCGGCGTTCCGGCACATCTAGAGCTGAACTCCGTTCCCGATCCGCCGCCGCACTTCGCACGGCGTGGCGCCGAGGTGGAGCTGGACTTCGCGGGTGAAGTGCGCGTGGCTCGCGAAACCGAAACGATGCGCCAGCCGCGAGAGCGACGAGGTCTCCGCCTCCAGTGGCTCGAGCGCCAAGCGGACTCTGAGCTCCCGCCGGTACGCGTGCATCGTCGTCCCGGTCACCTGACGGAACACCCGGCAAAGATGGAACGGCGAGGCGCCGACCCTGTCGGCGATCTCCCGCACCGACGTGTTCCGCTGCGGCTCCCGCGCGAGCTCCAGCCTGGTCCGCTCGGCGAGGTCGCGCCGGCAGCGGCTCGCGAGCGCCCGGGCGGGGCGGCCGTACGCGGCCTCGAGCACCAGCGCGACCAGCGTCATCACCGCTTCGTCCAGCTCGAGCGCCGTCAGCTCCCCCCTGACCGCCCGGCGCAGCAGCTCGCGCGCCCGGAGATAGAGTAACCCGCTGCTCCGCGCGCTGCTGAAGCGGAAGGGCCGCTCGTGCTCTCCGTCCGCCGGATCGAACTGCCCCGCGATCTCCCGGGCCACCTCGTCCGACACCGCGAACCAGTCGCAGCGGTCGCCCTCGGGCGACGCCGGCAGCCGCTCGTACAGCTGCCCGCGATTGTAGATCGTGACCAGCGTCGGGTCGGCCAGAAAGGCCCGGGCTCCCTCGTGCCGGATCCAGACCCAGGTCCGAGGGAATACGACGAGGCACTGGCGCGTGGGGCCGCTGTCCCGGAAGAGCGGGTCGTTCACCCCGCAGCGGAAGGTCCCCACCGCGGTCCGTGTAGTGCGCAACAGGTCCCGGAGAACCGGTGGCGAATCATTCGAGCAATGGGATGGAAGCCCCCTCGCTCCAGTCCTGCCAACCTCCATCACCCGAACCTCCGAGGCTGTCGTGTCAATCCGGTCCCTGCTTCTATATATAGATATAGCACTCGTTCCTGCCGGACTTGCCGCCCAGGCTCCACCACCGGGGCCCACCCCCGCCGAGCTCCAGGCGGCCAACCTCTCCTTTATCCGGAGCGACTGGAAGGCCGCCTTCGACGCCTACTCGGCGCTCGCCACGCGTTTCCCGAAGCACGCCCTTTCCAGCTTTCGAACCGGCGTCGCCCTGATGGAGCTCGGCCGATATGAAGAGGCCGAAGCGCGGATGCAGCAGGGCGAAAAGCTCGGCATTCCCGCGGGTCAGGCGGCGTTCCGGCTCGCGCAGCTGCACGCCCTCCAGGGCCACGCCGATGAAGCCTTTGCTGAGCTGATGCGCGGGCTCGGCGCCGGGTTGCCCGTGATTCCGGTCGCGCTCGCGGCCGACGCACACTTTGCCCCGGTGCACGGCGATCGGCGCTGGGCCGCCACGCTCGACTCGCTCGACGCCGTTACCTACCCTTGCAAGCGCGACCCCAAGGCCCACGAGTTCGACTTCTGGGTGGGTGACTGGGATGTCTGGGCGACGGGTCAGCCGAGGCCGGCGACGCCGGCGCGGAACACGATCTCAGTCGAGGACGACGGCTGCGTGGTGATGGAACACTGGACCGCACCCGCGGGCGGCGAAGGTCAGAGCTTCAACCTCTACGACTACGCCAATCGCGAGTGGCGCCAGACCTGGGTCGACAACAGCGGCGGCCAGCACGATTACCACGGCGGCTTGAAGGACGGCGACATGGTCTTCCTCGGGACCGTCCCCGCACCGAATCGGGCGCAGGGCAGGGCCCCCGTCCGGCTCACCTTCTTGCCCGTAGCGAAGGACACCGTCCGGCAGTTCTCCGAAATCTCGAGCGACAGCGGCCGCACCTGGCGCACCAACTACGATCTGACCTACGTGCGCCGCGGGGCTGCGCGGGGCGCGCCGCTCAACGTGAACGACTTCGCCGCGATCCGGCAGCTCGACAGCGCCTTCGTCAACGCCTGGCTCAAGGACGACACCACCGCGGTGCTCTCGCTCTTTGCACCCGATGCCGTGTTACTGCCGCCCAACTCCGCTCCCGTCGCGGGGCTCGCGGCCATTCGCGGCTTCTGGTGGCCCACGGACGGGTCCCACACGAGCATCACCACGTTCGACCGGACGGTGGAGGAGATCGGGGGGAACCGGGACCTCGCGTACTTCCGCGCCAAGGCGTCTCTTGCCTGGACGTCGACGAAGGACGGAAAGACCACTGCACAGACCGGCCGGGCGGACGATTTGCGGTTACTCGTGCGAGATGGGAAGGGAGTCTGGCGGGTTACCCGCCAGATGTGGACGCCGCTGCCTTAGGGTAGCCCCTCCCCGGATTGACAATCCCTCGACCACCTTCTTAGAATGGGCGGTGAAATTGCGATAGAATCTATCGGCTTTAGTGAGGCTCGTCTATCTCGTGTATCGGCTTTCGCTTATGGCTCTGGCGCCGCTCGTCCTCGCCCCGCCATCCCCTCTGAATTCGCAGGCGCCAACTGGTGTCGTTCGAGGGCGCGTTGTGGATGCACGCAAGATCGGCCCCGCAGGCATTGCTGTCTCGCTCAAGGGCACTTCGCTCGGTACCCGGACCGACAGCACGGGTCGCTTTGAGTTTCGCGGGCTGACCGCCGCGGTGTATCGCGTTGTGGTCGCTCCACCGATGGGGCCCCTCATCGAGCGTGAGGTCCGCTTGAACGCGGGGCAAAGCGTCGAGCTCACGATCGAGCTCGATCAGGCCGGGACCGAGCTGGAGCCGGTCGTGGTGACCGCCGCGCGGCCGCTACACGTGATCGGCCACCTCCCGGCCCTCCGCGACAACACCATCTATCTCGGCAAGAAGAGCGAAGTAATTCTGCTGGACAGCCTGCACGCCAACCTCGCGCAGGATGTGGAGCGCCAGATTCTCGGACGAATTCCCGGCGCTCATTTCTCCGAGACCGCGCGCGCCGGCTTTCCTTCCAACGGTGTCGGGTTTCGGGGGCTCAACCCCACGCAGTCGGTGGAACTCAACACCCGGCAGAACGGGGTCAGTATCGCCGCCGACCTGTATGGCTATCCGGAGACCTATTACACGCCACCGTCGCAGGCGCTCGAGCGCATCGAGGTGGTGCGCGGCGCCGGATCGCTCGCCTTTGGACCGCAGTTTGGCGGCTCGATCAATTACGTCGTCCGGCAAGGCACGCCGGGAATGCGTCCCGTCTTCTCGGCCGATCTCAGCACCGGCAGCTTCGACATGCTGAACGGCTTTGGCGCGGTGCGGGGCGGGACGGCGCGGGTGGGATATCACTCGTTCGTGAGCCTGCTGGGCGAAGACGGTTGGCGGCCCAACTCGGGCTTCCGCCAGGTTACCGCCTCGGGCGGCGCCACCCTCGTCGCCGCGAGCCGGCTCAATCTGGGCCTCGAATACACGCTCTTTCGCAACCGGATCCACATGCCGGGCGGGCTCTCCGACGCGCAGTTCACCCAGGACCCGCGCGCCTCCTTTCGGGCCCGGAACTGGCTGGCGAGCCCGTGGAACAGCTGGGCGGGGCGGGTTAGCTATCGCTGGCCGTCGGGCGCCCGTTGGGAGACGCTCGTGTCCTGGCAGGCCAGCGACCGCCATCTGGTCTGGCGCAGCGAGGACGGCGGGCCCGCCGAGCCCGACGCGATCGATCCGGGCACCGGGAGCTTCGTGCCGCGCGAGGTGGAGCGCGAGCAGTTTCACAACGCGGCCCTCGAGTCGCGGGTTAGTCTCGAGCCGCACTGGCTGGGACGCCCCGGCGCGCTTGCGGCGGGCGTCCGGTTGGGCCGCAATCAGCTGAATCGCTTCGAGGGTGGACCCGGATCCACCGGCAGCGACTTCGACATGGGGTTGTACGGCGGAACCTGGGAGCGGGCGCTGCGCTTCCGGACTGTGACCGGCGCGGCGTTCGTCGAGGCGGCCTTCCGTCCGACCGACCGGCTCGCGCTGGTGCCGGGCGTGCGCGCCGAGCTGCTGCGCTCGACGGCGGCGGGGTATACCGAGGTGACGGGGCGCTTTGCCCCACGCTCGCTGGCCTATCCGCTTTTTGGCATCGGCGCCGAGTACGTCACCACCGGATCGAGCGTGCTCTACGCCAATCTGTCGCAGGCTTATCGCCCGGTGCTCTACGCGGCGCTGACACCGGTGGGCAGCATTGCGCGAGTGGCGCCGGACCTGCATTCCTCCCGCGGCTACAACGCCGACTTCGGCTGGCGCGGTACGTTGGGGAACCTGATCAAGTTCGACCTGAGCGGGTTCCTGCTGTACTACGGCGGGCGCATTGGGACTCGAACGGTGGATTCGGCCGGGGGGAGTGTCGTCGAGATCGCCAATATCGGCGACAGCCGGCACCGCGGGGTCGAGGCGTACGTCGAGCTGGATCCACCCGGACTCCGCGGGCTCGATCTGTTCAGCTCGTTCGCGTTCGTCGACGCGCGCTACGTCTCCGGGAGCTTCCAGGGCAACCGAGTGGAACAGGCACCCCGAGTGATCGAGCGGGGCGGGGTGAGCTTCGGTCGCGGACCGTTCGCCGGCACGCTGCAGCTGAGCTACTCCTCCAGCTCGTTCGGCGATGCCAACAATAGCGTGTTATCGACCGAGAACGCGGCCGCCGGGCTGGTGCCGGCCTACACGGTGCTGGACTGGTCGGGACAGGTCCGGCTGAACTCCCGGCTGACTCTGGCGGGAGGAATCAACAACCTCGCCAACCTGAAGTATTTCACCAAGCGTACCGACGAGTATCCCGGACCCGGCATCCTGCCGGGGGTCGCACGCAGCGTTTACGTCTCGCTGGCCACGAGCTGGTAGCCGGCCTCGGAGGCGCTCAGTCGCGCAGGTAGTGGCAGGAGTATCCCCCCGGGTGCTTGCGCAGGTAATCCTGGTGATACCCCTCGGCGCTGTACCAGGTGCCGGCCGGCTCGATTGAGGTGGTGATCGGTCGCCGCCACTTCCCCGAAGCGTCCACTCGAGCACGGACCCGCTCCGCCGTCACCCGCTGCTCCTCGCTTTGCGGAAAGATCGCCGAGCGGTATTGGGTGCCGACGTCGTTGCCCTGGCGGTTGAGGGTGGTTGGGTCGTGCAGCTTGAAGAACCACTTCTCCAATAATTCCTCATAGCTCAGCACCGCCGGATCGAAGGTGAGCCGGATCGCCTCGGCGTGCCCCGACTTGCTGTGGTGGGTGTCCTCGTAGGTCGGGTTTTCGACCCAGCCGCCGGTGTAGCCGACGTCGGTCTCGAGCACGCCGGGCACGTCGCGCAGAATCTCCTCGACGCCCCAGAAGCAGCCGCCCGCCAGCACGGCCACCTCACTCATGCGGCACCTTCACCGGGTACGCCGGGTGCTTCACCGCCCCCGCGGGATGCGCCTTGGGCTCCTGCTTCACCCACTCGATCGCGCGCTCGAGCTGGGGATCGCGGCCCGCGATAACGTCCTTGGGCGTCTGCTCGACGGCGACGTCGGGCGGCACGCCCTCGTTCTCCACGACGTAGCCGTTCTCGGGCGTGAAGATCGCGAGATTGGGCGCCGTGATCGTCCCGCCGTCCATCAGCACGGGGAAGCCGAGGATCCCGACTAACCCGCCCCAGGTGCGCTGGCCGATCAGCGGGCCCAGGCCGAGCTTGCGGAACATCCAGGGGAAGTAATCGCCCCCGGAGCCGGCGTTCTCGTCGATCAGCAGCGCCTTGGGTCCCTGAATCGACGCGGTCGGGGTCTTGAGGTCGTCGCCGTAGCGCATGGCCCAGTAGCTGAGCACCGGCCGGCGCAGGATGTCGACGTAGTAGTCGGCGAGCTGGCCGCCGCCGTTGAAGCGCTCGTCCACGATGATGGCGGCCTTGTGGGCCTGGGGATAGAAGTAACGCTTGAAGGAGTCGTACCCCGCGCCCGCGGTGTTGGGGACGTAGACATAGGCCACCTGGCCGCCGGTCGCCGAGTCCACCTTGCGCAGGTTGTTCTCGATCCAGGCCCGGTTGCGGAGCGCCGCTTCCGAGGCGACCGGCACCACCTTGAGGACCCGGGAGCCAGAGCCGTCCGGGTTAGGGCCGACGCTGATCTCCACCGTGCGGCCCACGGTCTGCTCGAAGGGTGCGTAGACGCTCGCCGGCGCCTTGAGGTCCACGCCGTTCACCGCCAGCAGGTATTCCCCGGCCTTCACGTCCACGCCGGGCTCGGTGAGCGGCGACCGGAGCGTCTGATTCCAGTTGAGCCCCCCATACACCTTCGCGAAGCGATAGCGCCCGTTGGCGACCTCGTAGTCGGCGCCCAGCAGGCCCACCCCCACGCGGGGCGCCGTCTGCAGCCGCTGGCCGGGGCTGAAACGGCTGTGGCCGACCCGCAGCTCGCTCAGCAGCCAGCTGATGATGCGGTCCAGGTCGGCGCGCGACGACGCCTGCGACACCAGCGCCCCGTACTTGGTCTTCTGCGCGGGCCAGTCCGCACCGTGGTAATTCGTCGCGTAGAAGTAGTCGCGGTTGATCCGCCAGGCCTCCTCGAACATCTGGGCCCACTCCGCGCGCGGCTCGATCCTGAGATCCACCGCGGCGACGTCGAGCCGCCCCTGGCCGGCGATCGGCGACGCCGTGCCGGTGGTGAACCAGTTGTTGTTGAGCGAGTAGAGCAGCTTCTTGCCGTCCCGGGTGAGCTGGAAGCCGTTGGCTTCCGGAATCACCACGTCGTCCTTGCGCTTGGCGATGTCGTAGCGCCGGATCACGCCCTTGCCGTCGGTCATCCTGAGATAAAAGAGCTGGTTGGCCTCGCCCATTTCGATCTGCTCGATCTCGGCGCGCCCGATGGGGAAGGCGACGATCCGGTTGGCGATGCCATCGAGGTCGATCGCGGGGGACGCAGGCGCCGCGGCCGGCGCCGCCTTCCCGCTGTCGGGTTTCGCCGAGCCCTTCTCTTCGTCGCTCTCGCGCGCGAAGGGGTTGGGCGCGTCTCTGGTCAAGGCGATGGCGTACACCGCGCGGGTCCGGGTCTCGCCATTGCCGCTCTGGGCGAACCAGTCGAGCGCGGGGCCGGCGTCGGTGGAGGCGATGACGTAGAGATATTTGCCGTTGCGCTCGAAGACCGGCTGGCTGACCTCGCTCAGGCCGTCGGTCACTTGAGCCGAGCGGTCCTGCTGGACGTCGTAGAGGTAGAGGGCGCTCACCAGCGGGTTAGGCTGGACCGTGTACGCCAGCCAGCGCGAGTCGGGCGACCAGTTGTAGCTGAGCAGCCCGATCGGGGTGTACACCCGGTTCCCCGCCACCCGGGTACAGCGCCCGGTCGCCAGCTCGACCACGAAGATGGACTGCGAGTTGTCGACGTACGCGAGCTTCTTGCTGTCGGGCGACCACAGCAGCCCGCTGTAGAACCCCGCGCCGTGGAGCTCGAGCACCTGGTGCTCGCCCTTGCCGTCCTGGGGCTCGAGGTGCAGCCGGTACTCGCCCCCCTGGTCGGAGACGTAGGCGATGGTCCGCCCGTCGGGGCTCCAGGCCGGCGTGCGCTCGTGCACCCCCGGCGAATTCGTCAGGTTTCTCGGGTCCCCCTTCTCGGCGGGCACGGTCACGATCTCGCCCCGCATCTCGAACGCCGCGCGCGCCCCGCTCGGCGAGAGCGAGACGTCCCGGATGAACTCGGCGCCCTTTACCCAGCGCGGCCGAGTCTCCCGCAGCTCCGCCGCGACCCCGACCACCAGCCGCTGCGCCGTGGAGGCCGCGGGGTCGAAGAGGTGCAGCCAGCCGGCCTGCTCGTAGAGAATGTGCCCGCCGCCGCCGGACGCCGCGACGATCGGGAAGTCGGCGTGGTTGGTGGCGCGGGTTACTTGCTTGGTGCGGCGGTCGTACTTGTAGAGGTTGAACTCGCCGTCCCGGTCGGAGCGGAACCAGAGCACGTCCGGCTCCATCCAGATCGGATCGACGTCGTTGCTGCGGGTCGCCGGCTGGGGAACCTTTTCGACGTCCCAGGTCCGGGTGTCGATCAGCCAGAGCTGGGAGACCGTGCCGCCGCGATAGCCCTTCCACTGCTCGAAGGCGCGGCGGTTCGGGTTGTAGGCGATGGTGCGCCCGTCGGGCGAGTAGGCCGCCTGGTTCGCGCTCGGGATCGGGATCCGCTCCTCGACCCCGCCCGTCACCGGCACCGTGTAGAGCTGGGTGTACCGGCCGGAGAAGTCGGCGCGGCTCGAAGTGAAGAGCACCTTCCCGCCATCGGGCGTGAAGGCCTGGGGGATGTCGTTGCCGGGGTGCCAGGTGAGCCGTTTGGGCTCGCCGCCGCCCACGGGGACGACGTAGACGTCGATGTTGCCGTCGTAGTTCCCGGCAAAGGCGATCCACTTGCCGTCGCGGGAGAAGACCGGCGCGGTCTCGTCTCCTTCGGCTGTGGTGAGCCGGCGGACGTCGCTGCCGTCGAGCCTGGCGGTCCAGAGGTCGCCGCCGTACGCGAAGGCGATGTGGTCGGCGCTCACCGCGGGCTGGGACAGCATCCGGGTGTCGGTGGTGTTCACCTGGGCCCGGACGGAGGTGGCGAGGAGTAGCAGCAGGGAAAAGTGGCGCAAACGAAGGTGTGCCATGGCGGCGTCCCTCGACGGGGTTGTGGATGTGACGGGGACTGAGTAAGCCTACTCCTGCTATGGCACTTCTGCCACCGCCGGGGGGAATCCCGCCGCCCCAACCCAGTCCAAGCCAGGGCACCCATGGAGCTGAAGACCCGGTATGATCAAGTCCGCCAGGACGCCCAGTACGCCCTGCGCGCCCTCCGCCGCACCCCGGGATTCGCCGCCATCGCGATTCTCTCCCTCGCGCTCGGCATCGGGACGAATACGGCGATCTTCAGCGTGCTCGATGCGCTGCTGTGGAGGCGGCTCGCCGTGCCGCACCCGGAGCAGCTCGTCGCCTTCCGGATGGATGACGGCACCAAGAAGGCTGACGTCTGGTACTACGCCGGGTTCTCCTTTCCCAGGTACCTCAGGCTCCGCGACGAGACGGCGAGTCTCTTCAGCGACCTCGCAGCGACCGGGTTGAGTGACCGGAGCGGCATCAGCGTCGCTGGCGTGGCCGACCCGGCGCCGGCACGGGTCGCGCTGGTAACCGGGAACTACTTCCACATGTTCGGCGTGGGCGCAGTGCTGGGACGCGTGATCACGCCGGAGGACGATCGGGTCCCGGACGGCCACGCCGTTGCGGTGATCAGCGACGCCTACTGGGCTCGCCGGTTTGCACGAGCGGGCGACGTGGTGAACCGCACTCTCCAGCTGAACGGCACGACCTACACCGTCATCGGCGTGGCGCCGCCGGCATTCACCGGCGAGTGGGTCGGACGGCCCACCGATATCTGGATTCCGACGATGATGCAGTCGGAGGTCATGCTCGAAATGCCGGGGCTCATTCAACGCCCCAATGGGTGGGTGCGGCTCATCGGCAGGCTGAAGCCCGGAGTCGGACGCGATCGGGCGGAGGCCGGCGCCCGGATGATTGCCAATCGTCTCAGCATCGAAGCTGCGGGACCGAATCCCAATCCCGAGCAGCTGCGACAGGCGGCGTCGAACCGCCTCGGGCTCGTGAGCGCTGACGCGGGTTACTCCCCGGAGCGCGCCGCGTTCCGCGGACCGCTGTGGATCATGATGTCGATCGTGGGACTCGTGCTGTTGGTCGCGTGCGCGAATGTCGCGAACCTGCTCCTCGCTCGTGCCGCGGCGCGTGACCGGGAGATGGCCGTGCGACTCGCACTCGGTGCCAGCCGCTCGCGGATCGTGCAACAGGTGCTCACCGAAGGGCTCGTCCTCGCGGCCGCCGGCGGAACGGTGGGCGCAGTCATCGCACTCTGGGGGACCCGTGCGCTCCAGTCGCTGTCGCTGGCACCCGTGCAGATGGACTCCCGTGCGGCGTCGGCGTGGACGGCGTTCGACCTGCGGCCGTCGCTCGCTGCGCTGACATTCACCGGGGTACTGTGCGTCCTCACCGCGCTGTTGTTTTCGCTGGCACCCGCGCTGCGGAGCGGCCGCGCATCATTGGCAGCCGAGCTGAGGCGGCGGGGCAGCGCGTTCGCCTACGGCCCGGCCCTCGTCGTCGCAGAAGTTGCAACCGCGGTGGTGCTCCTCGTAGGAACCGGACTGCTGCTGCGGACGTTGGCCAATCTCCGCTCGGTCGATGTCGGGCTCGACCGCCGGCATACGCTTTTCATCTGGACCGCGCCGGGACAGACGGGACGATCGGGCGCGGCGTTGCTGACCCTCGCGCAGACGCTGCAGCAGCGTCTCTCCGCCCTCCCCGGCGTCGCTGCCGCGGCGGTGTCGACCGGTGGTGTTGTCACCGGCAACAGCGGAGGCGCACGAAGTGAGCTGCTGAAGTTCCCGGGAATGGCGCCCAAGCCCGGACAAATCATGGCGATCGCGGCGGCCATGCCCGGGTATCTGGCGACCACCGGTCTCCGGATCGTCGCCGGCCGCGATCTCGCCGAGAGCGACACCAGTGCCGTCCAGGTGGAGGTCGTGAACCAGACCTTCGCCCGGTTCTTCTTCGGCGATCCCGCTCGTGCCGTCGGGCAGCGCTTTGCACAGAACGCGTCGTCGCCGGGCTTTCCGATCGAGATCGTCGGCGTGGTGGAGGACAGCAAATACGCCTCACCTCGCGAGCAACCCCGCTTGCAGGGATATGTCTCCTATCGCCAGCAACCGGGGCTGCTGCGCAACATGCTGATCGCGGTGCGAACCGCGGGCCCGGCGCTGAGCGTCGCGGGGCCCGTTCGCAGCGAGATTCAGCGGATCGATCCCTCGCTCCCGGTCCTGAAGCTCGGCACGGTCGACGACCAGCTCGACGACGTGCTTGCGCCCGAGCGGCTGACGACCATCATGGCGGAAATCTTCGGCCCCCTCGCGACGCTGATGGCCTGCCTTGGGCTCTACGGGGTGATCTCGTACGCGGTGGCGCGACGCACCAGCGAACTTGGCATCCGCATGGCGTTGGGGGCTACGAGGACGAATCTGCTGGGTATGGTCACGCGCGAGAGCGCCACGCTGGTCCTCGCCGGACTCGCCATCGGGGGTGCCCTGGCCCTCGGCGTCACCCGGATCCTCGGCAACATGCTTTTCGGAGTGACCGCGGCCGACCCCGTGACCTATGGGGCTGTTGCGGTACTGATCCTCATCGTGGGAACCGTCGCGGCGTTGGTACCCGCGTGGCGCTCCGCTCGGACCGACCCGCTGGTGGCGCTTCGGAGCGAATAGCTCAGGCGCCGTAATGCCGGGCGACTCTGGAACCGCCGTAGATCCCGATTCCCGTGCCGACCATGGATACGACGAGGGCCGTCATGACGCCGATGCGCGCGCCGATCCACCAGCCGGCTGCGCCGCCGAGGGTTGCGCCGATGAAGACGAGCCATTTGCGCATGGTTCAGGGCAGACTCTGGAGCCGAACCAGGAGCTGAACCGGGATGACGTGACAGGTTGCGGCAGCTACGCCGACGTTACTGCGTTCCCACGGTTTGTAGCCTGGATGCGTAACCTCGACGGTGTAAGAGCCCGCCCGTTCCACGGCGCCAAAGAAGCTGTCGGCGGCGCTGAAGTACGCCAGCGTCTCGATGTAGGCTCCATCTTGTGCGGTGACGCTGCTGCCACCGGCGAGCGACAGCCCCGAAATCGAATCGCGCACCTGCACGTTCAGGCCGGCCACCGCCACCTCGGTACAGACCGTGCCGGTGGGGGAGCCGCACGCCGCAAGGACACCGGCGCTCGCGAGCGTCCACGGTGCGAGCTTCACCGATCCAATATACTTCAGCCACGCATGCGATCCTTCCGCTCCGTCCTTCACTGAGTGAACCAGCTCAGCTACTTCCTGGCCGTGCTCTCGGCCGGCTGCTACGGAGCGGCGGACTTTCTGGGCGGCTTCGCCACCAAACGCGTGAGCGCGAATTCGGTGGTGGTGTTCTCCCAGCTGGCGGGTCTGATCCTGGTCCTGCTGGCGATGCCGTTGTTGCCCGCCGCCGCGCCGACGGGGCGCGACTTTGCCTGGGGGGCCGCGAGCGGTCTGGCCGGCGGCGTCGGCGTCGCGCTGCTCTATCGCGGCCTGGCCATCGGGGTGATGAGCGTGGTGGCACCGGTGACCGCGGTCTGCGCGGTCGGCATTCCCCTGCTAGTGGGGACCCTGCTGGGAGAGCGGCCCTCCGGGTTAGCGCTCCTCGGCGTGCTGCTGGCGATCGTGGCGATCGTGCTGGTCAGCCGGAGCGGGCAGCCCGAAGCGGAGCAACGGGCCACGACGGGCGTGCCGATCGCCATCGCGTCGGGCGTCTGCATCGGCATCTTTCTGGTCCTGCTGCAACGGACGGGTCCTGCCGCGGGGCTCTGGCCACTGGCTGCCGCGCGGGTCAGCTCGGTCTGCTGCTTCGCCGTGGTGGCCCTGGCGGCGCGGGAGCGGCTCCGGCTTCCCAAGCCGGCCGCCCCGATCGTGATCGGCGGCGGAGCGCTCGACATGCTGGCGAACGTCCTCTATCTCGTCGCCGTGCGGCAGGGGCCGCTCGGCCTGGTGGCGACGCTCGCGTCGCTCTACCCGGCGACCACGGTGCTGCTCGCGCGGCTCGTGCTGCGTGAGCGGTTGCGCGCCCTCCAGCTCGGCGGTGTGCTCTGCGCCGGTGTGGCGATCGTGCTGATCGTGGCCGCCTGACGCGTCATGGGGTCAGGGCGTCGTTCCCTGCGCCAGGAGCGCAAGCGTCGTCAGGCGAACTGGAGTACGGTCTGGATCGCCACCACCATGCGCTCGAACTCCTCCCGCTCGGCCGCCAATTGCTTGCGCCCTGCGGGAGTGAGCGTGTAGTAGCGCGCGCGGCGATTGTTCTCGGAGACGCCCCAATCCGCCTTCACGTACCCGCCCACCAGCAGCCGCTGGAGCGCCGGGTAGAGCGAGCTTTCCCCGACCTGGAGCACGTCGCGGGAAACCTCTTTCAGGCGCTGGGCGATCCCGTACCCATGCGACGATCCCCGCAGCAGCGTGCGGAGCACGAGCAGGTCGAGGGTACCGGGCAGGAGATCGGGGTAGCGGGACATCGCGGGGCTCTTCCATCGACAGACGATGGGAAAATCGGGCCGCCGCGCCGGCTTGTCAAGGCGCGACCCCCGTGCCGGCTCCATGGCGTGGCCATCGTGCGGATCGTGGCGCCCCGAGCGGGCGCGCCCCGCTGCCGGCCCCGGGCGATTGCCCCGGGGCTCCGTCACCCAGATATGGCGCGACGTTGCCGGCGATGACGCGAAACCCGACGGGGGCTTGGGCGGAGATCGTCGCGGGGATCGCCAACAGCAGCAGCGCGCGCATGCCTTGATTATAGCTGGGTGCGCCTCACCCCGGGCTCACGGAACCAGTCGGGTACCTGTGGCCAGGGCGGCGAGGACCTCTTCGATGGATCGGGCGACGAGCTGCGGGTTATCGGCGTGAATTGCGTGGCCGCTCGCCGGGTCGAGGATGAACCTCGCGTTGCTGGACAGCCGCGACAGATCGATCCGCTGCCCGTCTTTCTCCAGTCTGAGCTGCGCCCACTGCTCCTCTGAAAGACCCGGGGGCGGCTGCCGCTTGCCCGCCGCCAGGACGATCAGCGGCCGGTTGGCGAGCGGCTCCGGATTGGCTTTCCGCGCGAGGTACATCTGCTGCAGCTCCTCGGCGAGATAGTCCTCGTCCGGGTTGTATGTCGTGCTGACCTTGCCCTCCCGGCGGGGCTCCGGTACCGGTCGGTCGCTCGCCTTCTCGCGCAGGCGAACCAATCCGCCAAAGCGCAGGCTGCCCAGCACGTCGCTTTCGTGCGTCGGATCGACGAGCACCAGGCCCGCCACGTCGCTCCCGTACCGGTCCGTGTACACGCGTACGAGCAGCCCTCCGATCGATTGTCCCACGAGCACGTAGGGGCCGGGAACCCTGGCGGCCTCGAGCAAGGCGTGCAGCTCGAAGACTTCCTGCTTCATGGTGCGCGGCGAAGGACCCGGCTCGCTCCAGCCCAGCCCGGCCCGGTCGTAGGCACAGCTTCTCACCCGCGGCGCGAGGAGGTCTTGCACGCGCGACCAGTCGCTGGAGTAACCCCCACCGCCGGATTCGAAGATCACGATCGGTTTGGCGCCAGCCGGGCCGGAGCAGCGGAGATGCAGCTTGTGCCCGCCGATGTCGACCAGCGATCCGGGCGGGGGGCCAGAGGCGGGCTGCTGGGCCTTCGCCCGCTCAGCCCCTGGACCGGCCAGGGACATCGCGAGCCACATGAAACGACGGCTTGCCGTCATATGACCTTGGACGCCGGAAGTCCCGAATGGGTTTCTTTTACAGATCCTGTTCATTAAGAACGGTGGGGGGTGTGT